>NZ_CP141595.1:3620000-3920000 GCF_035590735.1 Rossellomorea aquimaris | reverse complement strand
ACAATGTCAAAGTGAAGCTGCCATTAGGAATCTTTACAGCGGTGACTGGAGTATCGGGATCCGGTAAAAGTACGTTGATCAATGAAATCCTGCATAAGTCACTGGCCCAAAAGCTTCATAATGCGAAATCAAAACCTGGTGAGCATAAAGAAGTGAAGGGGATTGAAAACCTTGATAAGGTCATTGATATCGATCAATCACCAATCGGTCGTACCCCAAGATCCAACCCGGCTACTTATACCGGGGTATTCGATGATATACGGGATGTATTTGCCACAACCAATGAAGCGAAAGTTCGAGGCTATAAAAAAGGCCGTTTCAGCTTTAATGTTAAAGGCGGACGTTGTGAAGCATGTCGCGGAGACGGGATCATCAAAATCGAAATGCACTTCCTACCTGATGTGTACGTTCCATGTGAAGTTTGTCACGGGAAACGATACAACCGGGAAACACTTGAAGTGAAATACAAAGATAAAAATATTTCTGATGTACTTGAGATGACAGTCGAAGACGCAGTGAAATTCTTCGAAAACATTCCGAAGATCAAACGTAAGCTGCAAACCATCTTTGATGTTGGACTTGGCTACATCACATTAGGTCAGCCTGCCACTACGTTATCAGGGGGAGAAGCCCAGCGTGTGAAGCTTGCTTCAGAATTGCACCGTCGTTCTACCGGCCGCTCTCTCTACATTCTGGATGAGCCGACTACCGGACTTCATGTGGATGACATCGCGAGACTCTTAGTTGTTCTTCAACGCCTTGTTGAAAACGGAGATACGGTCCTCGTCATCGAACACAATCTCGATGTCATTAAAGCAGCCGATTACCTTGTAGATCTTGGTCCTGAAGGTGGAGACAAAGGTGGTACGATTGTGGCAAGCGGAACCCCTGAGAAAGTGGCGGAAGCACAAGGTTCCTACACAGGTAAGTACCTGAAACCTGTGCTTGAGCGCGACCGTGAACGGATGAAGAAGAAGATTAGAGAAAAAGAAGAAGTGACCAATTAATTAAAGAGGGAGATGCTTTATGTATCTCTCTTTTTGGTTTGGAGTGAAAATGCAGGCAAGGTTATTATAGGATGATTTTAAATTTATGAAGTAGCCGATGCTTGGAAGGTTGATTGTAGCGGAATGTGCTCGACTCCTGCGGGAATAGCGGGAAAGTTGAGACCCCGCAGGGCAAAGCCCGAGGAGGCTCAACTCACGCCCCGCGGAAATCAACCACTAATCACTTTTTCAAAAGCACAAAGTTTATGATTACAATAAATAATTTTAGCTTACGGGCAAGCCTCTGCAACCAAAACCACAACTCGATACCTACCTAAATTCAGCCTCAAGATGGAGTAAAGAAAAACACGACTATGTGAAAATAAGATTATAAAAACAAATGCATTGAAACCTTTTGCTTCACGTATCGTAAATAATAGTAGAGGAGATGATGAAGATGGAGACCAATAAGGTATTATCAGCTCTATGCTATTTCAGTATATTTTTTGCAGGCTTCCTTTTTCCGCTTATCGTTTATTTTGTATCAGATAATCCTTATGTGAAAAAGGACGCTAAAGCAGCCTTTTTATCTCACTTATTACCGGTCGTTGCGGTTCCCCTTGTGATTGCAGGTTTATTTTTGGATATGGGGGTTTTCGCGAGTGGTGCGGGATTGCCGATATTCACCGTCATCATGATCGGTTTAGCCATATTACTTAGCGTTGTCGTTGTCATTTGGAATGTGTATAAAGGCATTAAAGTACTTTTATAATCAATAAAGGGGATGAAAGAGTATGAACGAAGAACGCAAACGCATTTTGGATATGTTGGAAAATGGGACGATTTCGGCACAGGAAGCAGTGGCATTATTGGAAGCACTCGATCAAAAGCCAAATACATCAAATACATCAAAGGCAAAGGAAAAGGATTTCCTTGATGAATTTGTGTCCATCTTTCAAGAGGGTAAAAAGGGTGAGCAGGAACACTCTACTCATTCGGGCAATCCGAAAGATAAGCTTCTAGATTTCATGAATACTGCGCTGAACAAGATTAAGAATTTTGACTTTGACTTTCAGTGGAATCAATCGGTGGAGCTGTCTCATGTGTATCAACAGCCCAATACGGATTTCGAGAAAATTGATATAGATGTGGCAAATGGAAAGGTGGAGCTGATCCCTTGGGATGGTGAAGAAGTCCGGGTTGAATGTGAAGCCAAGGTTTATCGTACGGAAGATCATGAAGAAGCGAGAAAGCAGTTCATGGAGAATACGTCCTTTGCTGTAGACGGGGATACACTGTATTACTCGACGCAATTAAAGTGGATGAAAGTGGACTCTAAACTCTACATTCCGAAGCATCAATATAAAAGGATTTCTGTCCGTTTATTTAATGGAGGATTAAAGGCAGGGCATTTAGATGTCGAGGATCTACGTGCCAAGGCTGCGAATGGAAAGATTCATATCGATCATCTGGTAGCCAAGAAAGCCGAAGTGGAAACATCCAATGGTGCAATTTCCATTTTGAACGTGAAAGCAGAACGTGTTGAAGCTGAGTCTATTAACGGCAAGGTCCATGTAGAAGGGGATATCTCAATTTCAGATGTGCAATCCCTGAACGGGAACGTCGTATGTGCCTTGACGGGGGAGAAAGCCGACACGCTCCACGCAAAGACGGTAACGGGCAACATCGATTTATTCGTGCCTGAAAACATCAACATTTCCGGAGAGGCAAAATCTAATTTCGGTAGTTTTAAGCTTGAGTTGCAGGGTATTGATGTACTAGAGGAAAAAAATGAAGTAGTCCAAAAGTCGATTCGTTTCAGTCGTAAAACCGATTCGGACGATAAGCTTCATCTTTTTGCGGAAACAAAAGCGGGATCTGTCCTCATAAAAAAGCATGAACAGAAGAATGTTAATAAGGACAACGCATAAGATGAGAAAGAAGGAATAATGATGAGAAAACAATTAGCACGATCAAGGTCTGACAGAAAGCTCGCCGGGGTGATTGGAGGTTTGTCCCGTTATGTAGGGATCGATGCAACGATTCTTAGGGTGATTTTTATCATCCTGCTCATTCCGACGGGATTCTTTCCTTTGGTCATCGTATACGGTTTATTGGGCTTCGTGCTACCAAATGAGGAGGAAGCCATCAAATAATGAGATGGATTATTGGAATTTTAATCAATGCAGTAATCTTTATTGCATTGGCAGGATTTTTTGAAGGATTTGAAGTATCCGGGTTCGGGGCAGCAATTGGCGCCAGCTTTATTCTTTCGATACTGAATGTTCTGGTCAAACCGATTTTGATTATCCTGACTCTGCCGGTGACGATTTTATCTCTGGGGTTGTTCCTCTTCGTCATTAATGCCATTACGTTACTGTTAACGGATGGTCTGATGGGAAGCAGCTTTGAGTTATCAGGTTTTGGCATGGCTTTTCTGGCATCGATCATTTTGTCCCTTGCCAATCTGGTGATTCAAAAAACCGTGATGGATCCGATGAAGGAGAAGTAAATAGGAAAAGACTCCGGCTTGAAACATGAGCCGGAGTTTTTTTGTGGGCAAAAAAGGGGATTTCCATAATAATATAGAAATACTTGGAAAGAGGAGGGGTGACTCATGAAATTCACATCGGATGTAATGAAGGGCTATCGGGATATCGATGTACCGTACACACTGATATCCCAAGGAGAAGAGGCAGAAGGAATCGCCATCCTCCTGCCAGGATTGGGATACACAGTGCAGGCACCATTGCTTCACTATTCAACGGGAATCTACTTACATAAAGGATATGATGTGCTCCATATTAACTATCAATATACCTCGGCCGACTATGAAGGATTTTCTATAGAAGAAGTAGATGATGCTTTAAAGCATGATGTGAAGGAAGTCATCAATCAGGTTTTACAAGAAAAAAACTACTCAAGTATTCACCTGGTGGCTAAGTCATTTGGTACCATCGCTTTAAGTAATGAATTAACAAGAGAGTCTTTTCACGATGCAAGGCTCATCTGGTTAACCCCCTTACTAAAAGAGGACGAGGTATTTCAAGCGATGCTGGATAGTGGGCAGGAGGGTATCTGTATTATTGGAGATGCGGATCGTCACTATGAAGAAGCTCGATTCAATGAATTAAGGTCTAATCACCGCCTGCAAATGCATCTAATAAAAGGGGCCAACCACAGCCTTGAACATGATTTTCAAGTCCTCGATTCCATATCTACTCATAAAGAGATCATGTCGAACATCAAAGCATTTATAGAAGCGTAGCCAAGGCTGCGCTTTTATTCGTTTGTTTCACGGCTGCATCACCAAGTAAGCTGCCTTGCGCTTTTCTCTATAATTGCTAAAATAGGTTAGAGTAAGAATCGTTTATTAAGATGAAGCGAGTGTAATGTGAAGGAGGAGCTGCATGTGGCAAAGGTCCGCACAAAAGATATTGTCGAGAAGTTTAAATTAGAGCTTGTCGGTGGAGAAGAAGGTTTACATAGACCGATCACAACGAGTGACATTTCCCGTCCAGGCTTGGAGATGGCCGGTTATTTCAACTACTATCCTGCAGAAAGGATACAATTATTAGGGAAAACCGAGTTGTCTTTTCTGGAGCTATTAGATGAAGCAGAACGCAAGCGCAGAATGGAAGCTCTCTGTACAGATATAACGCCTGGTATCATCATTTCCAGAGACCTGGAGATTCCGCCTGAGCTAGTGGAAGCATCGAATCGTTATGATGTTCCTGTGATGCGTTCTTCGATGAAAACAACACGATTCTCTTCGAGGCTGACAAACTATCTGGAGAGTAAGCTTGCCCCAACAACGGCAATCCATGGTGTACTGGTGGATATTTATGGAGTCGGAGTGTTGATCACAGGGAAAAGCGGTGTTGGTAAAAGTGAAACCGCACTTGAACTAGTGAAAAGAGGTCATCGCCTTGTAGCAGATGATTGTGTCGAGATTCGCCAGGAAGACATGGATACGCTAATAGGCAGTTCTCCTGAATTGATTGAACATCTGTTGGAAATCCGCGGTTTGGGGATCATCAATGTCATGACGTTATTTGGTGCAGGAGCGGTCCGCAGCCATAAGCGCATCACACTTTGCATCAATCTTGAGCTATGGGATAAAACGAAACAGTACGACCGACTTGGACTGGAAGAAGAGACTATGAAAATTATCGATACGGATATTACAAAATACACCGTACCTGTTCGTCCCGGACGAAATCTCGCGGTTATCATCGAGGTGGCTGCCATGAACTTCCGTCTGAAACGTATGGGCGTAAATGCAGCAGAGCAATTTACAAACAGGTTGTCTGATGTGATTGAAGATGGAGAGAATGAAGATATCTAATCCGATAACAATCACATGCCATCTTAATGGAAAAAAAGGAGAGACAAAATGAACGAGAACATTACGCCAATCGATCCCATTGCCATTTCACTCGGTCCGGTCCAAGTACATTGGTACGGTGTCATCATCGGACTTGGGATCGCATTAGGACTCTATTTAGTCATTCGTGAGAGCAAAAGATTGGGTCTTCATCCCGATACATTCATCGATTTGCTCGTTTGGGCGATACCCATCGCAATCATTTGTGCCCGCGCTTATTATGTCATCTTTGAGTGGGACAATTATTATGCCGATCACCCCGGGGACATCATTAAAGTGTGGAATGGCGGAATCGCCATTCATGGTGCGTTAATCGGTTCTGTCCTTACTACGATTGTGTTTGCTAAATTAAAAGGGCTGTCTTTCTGGAAGCTCGTTGATATTGCCGCACCGAGCATTATTTTAGGTCAGGCAATCGGTCGCTGGGGTAACTTTGTAAACCAGGAGGCCCATGGTGGAGAAGTGTCCCGTGCGTTTCTTGAAAACCTGATGCTTCCTGATTTCATCATTAATCAAATGTATATTAATGGAGTGTACTATCACCCTACATTCCTGTACGAATCTCTTTGGAGTTTTGCAGGATTGATTCTTCTTCTTGTACTGAGAAGAAAAGCAAGCAGTCTTCGTCGTGGAGAACTGTTCTTAACATACGTGATTTGGTATTCCATCGGTCGATTCTTTGTAGAAGGATTGAGAACAGACAGTCTGATGATGGGGTCTTTACGATTCGCTCAAGTCATTTCCATTGTCCTTATCATTGCAGCAATCGGTGTATTCTTTTACAGAAGAAAAGCCGGTCTTGCGAAGAAGGCATACGATGAAAAGACGGATAGCGTAAACGCGTAACAAAAGGAGAGTAGGGAGTATGTGGATGTCATCTTTGAAAAATGGCGGCCTGACAGGTTTGAAAACAACGTGGTCACTGGGTAAGGTCATCTTTCCAATAACGCTGATCGTCTTTTTGCTTCAATATACACCTGTCCTTCCCTGGGTCATGGAGAAGATTTCTCCGTTCATGAAGCTTATAGGGCTTTCAGGTGATGCGGCCATTCCACTTGTATTGGGGAATTTTCTTAACTTATACGCAGGAATAGGTGGGATCCTATCCCTTGATTTAACGGTGAAAGAAGTATTCATCATTGCCGTGATGCTCTCCTTCTCTCATAATTTGTTCATTGAATCAACCGTAGCCGCAAAAGTGGGCGTGAAGATTTGGCTGATTGTCGCTGTAAGGATCGGGTTGGCCCTCGTATCGGCAATTGTCATCAATCTCGTTTGGAACGGTGGGTCTGAAATCGCCAAGTACGGAATGATGCCTCCCCAACAAGTTGAGCCGGACGGGTGGGGAGAAATCATTCTGATGGGACTTGAAAAAGCAGGATTTGGTGTCCTGCAATTAGCTCTTATCGTCATTCCTCTTATGATGATTATTCAAGTAATGAAAGATCTGAAATGGATGGATGTTTTTTCACGCTGGATGTCCCCGGCCACACGGGCCCTTGGCATGAATGCAAATACATCATCCACGATGGTAGCGGGACTCGTCATCGGTCTGGCATACGGAGCAGGCGTCATGATCCAGGCGGTAAAAGAAGATGGAGTGAGTAAGAAGGATGTCACGATTGCCTTCATCTTTTTAGTCGCATGTCACGCCGTGGTGGAGGATACGCTAATTTTCATCCCACTCGGCATCCCTGTCCTGCCCCTTCTCATCATCAGGCTTGTCACAGCGATTTTGTTAACGATGACGGTTGCCTACATTTGGAACAGGGTCGATGCAAAGAAAGAAAAGGAGAGACATTATGAGCAGGATTACAACAATATTATTTGACTTAGACGGAACATTGATCAATACCAATGATTTAATTATTTCTTCCTTTTTGCATACATTGAATCATTATTATCCAGGGGACTACGAGGAAAAGGATGTTCATCCTTTTATGGGACCACCATTAGAAGAGTCATTCGGGGGATTGGATCCCGACCGTATGGAAGAAATGTGTGCCCACTACCGTGCTTATAATCATGAGCATCATGACACACTTGTAACTGAGTTTGAAGGGGTGTATGAAACCGTTCAAGCCCTCTACGAAAATGGATACAAATTAGCGATTGTCTCAACGAAAGTCCGCGATGTTGTGTTAAAGGGACTGGACCTGATGAATCTTCGTCCGTTCTTTGAAGTCATCATCACCCTGGACGAAGTGGAGAACGCGAAGCCTCATCCTGAACCGATTGAGAAAGCTCTCATCGCATTGGGGTCCTCTCCTGAAGAAGCAATCATGATCGGGGACAATCACCACGACATTTTAGCGGGGAAAAATGCAGGAGTGCTATCGGCAGGTGTCGCGTGGAGTGCGAAGGGGAGAGAGCACCTGGCTCACTACGAACCGGACTTCATGCTGGATAATATGAAAGACTTATTACCGATTGTTGGAGTTTCGACTACATGAGACGAACGACCCGTTACCCTGTAGAAGGGGCAAATTCTCTCTGGCATGTTTACAAAACCGTTCCTTTCGGGAAGGTCGTCAAAAATTTCATCGTGATTCAGCTGGCAAGGTACACACCCTTTCTGGGAATGAAAAATTGGCTGTACAAAACGTTTTTGAGGATGAAGATCGGTGGACACACGTCATTCGCCCTTATGGTGATGCTTGACGTGATGTTTCCAGAGAAAATATCGGTTGGGCGTAATACAGTCATCGGGTACAATACGACGATTCTCGCTCATGAATACCTGATCAAGGAATACCGATTAGGTGATGTGGAGATCGGATCGGAAGTGATGATCGGGGCCAATACGACGATATTACCGGGTGTTCAGATTGGTGACGGAGCCATCGTATCGGCAGGAACCCTCGTGCACAAAGACGTCCCGGCAGGAGCGTTCGTTGGTGGAAATCCCATGAGGATCATCTATACACAAGAGGAACTTGCCGCACGCTGGCGAGAAGATGCAATCTACGGATTGAAAAGAGAAGAATGAGGGAAAAGGCAAAGATAGATTGAGTTCTATTTTTGCCTTTTTTGTTTTATAAAAAAATCGACAAATCAAACGGTTGACGAATAAAAAAAGAAACGCTACACTACAAATAACTTTATTTTATTAGCACATTAGCGAACTAAAGGATTTCTGAATAATCGAGAATTAGTAGCAATCCCCTAATCGGGGGAAAATAGATGAATTAATACGCCAAAGGTGGTTCTTATGACTAAGTTATTTATGTTCGAGAAGCCATTGGGAATGAGAGATACATTTCCTGATTTATACGAAATCAAAGATCAGACGAAAAAGAAAATGGAACAAGCGATGAAGTTGTGGGGTTACAAATTTATTGAAACTCCAAGCCTTGAATATTATGAAACCGTTGGAGAGGCATCTGCGATATTAGATCAGCAGCTATTCAAGCTTCTGGATCAACAGGGGCACACCCTCGTGTTAAGGCCGGATATGACAGCGCCGATCGCCCGGATTGCCGCGTCAAAATTATTAAAGGATGAAGCACCGTTACGATTGGCCTACTCTAATTCTGTCTTCAGGGCCCAGCAGCGGGAAGGCGGACGTCCGGCAGAATTTGAACAAGTGGGAATCGAATGTATCGGTGACGACACAGTCAGTGCCGACGCTGAGGTGATTGCTCTGATGATATCGGTTTTAAAAGAAGCAGGATTGGAAAACTTCAAAATTTCCATCGGGCATATTGGATTTGTTCAAGAGCTGTTCACTCAGATCGTCGGAACAGAAGAGCGGGCGAATACGTTAAGAAGATACTTATATGAGAAGAATTATGTTGGTTATCGTCAGCACGTCAATGAGTTGGCGCTTTCTTCCATCGATAAGCAGAGGTTGTTCCGTTTCCTGCAATTACGGGGATCAGAAAATGTACTGGGTGAAGCTCATTCTCTTTTAGAAGGAGAAAAAGGACTGGATGCATTAGAACAGCTGAAAGATCTATGGAGTATTTTAAAAGATTACGAAGTGGAGCAATATGTGAAATTCGATTTGAGTCTGGTGAGCCATATGAGTTATTACTCCGGGATTTTATTTGAAGTGTACGGAGAAAATGTCGGCTTTGCGATCGGAAATGGCGGACGCTATAATAAGCTGCTTGAAAAGTTCGGGAAAAATTCAGGGGCGACAGGATTTGGTTTGCGTCTTGATTACGTGTTGGAAGCCATGCAGGTTCAGTTATCCTCAACACTTCAGCAATGCGTGCTTTTCAGTGATGAGCGCAGGAAAGAAGCGATCCGTTTAGCTCATGAGCTGAGAAGTGAGGGAATCGGGGTTGTTCTTCAGAACTGGAAGGGCGTAGGGGATGTGGATGAGTTTACGAAAGGCTTCAGCAATGTTCACTTCGTTGTAGGACAGGACACAAAAGGCGGTGAAACATCATGAGTTCATTAACCATTGCCATGCCTAAAGGCAGGATATTTGAAGAAGCCGTGGAACTATTAAGGAAGGCAGATTACAATCTGCCACCTGAATTCGATGATTCGAGAAAGCTCATCATCGAGGTTCCCCAGGAAGATTTACGATTCATCTTGGCAAAGCCGATGGATGTTCCGACGTATGTGGAGCATGGAGTCGCTGATTTAGGGATTGCCGGGAAGGACGTTATGCTGGAAGAAGAGCGAGACGTATATGAGCTGCTAGATTTACGGATCAGTGGTTGTTACTTGGCGGTCGCAGGACTGCCGAATACAAAAATGAGTGATGTGGCACCTAAAATTGCAACGAAATATCCGAATGTTGCGTCATCCTTTTTCCGGGAGCAGGGAGAGCAAGTGGAAATCATTAAACTAAACGGATCCATTGAGCTCGCTCCTTTAATCGGGCTCGCTGATCGCATCGTCGATATCGTCTCAACGGGAAGAACCCTGAAGGAAAATGGACTGGTGGAATACGAAACCATCGTTGACATCACCTCCAGACTCATCGTCAATCCCGTCAGCTACCGAATGAAAGACGAAAAAATCCAAGACCTCGTCACCCGGCTGACACGCATCATCGGGTGAGAGGGGTGAGAGGGGTGAGAGGGACGGACCTTGCCTGGAGCAGGTCGATACAGGTATATCAACACTTATAAAGAAACTCTGAGGTTCGGATACTTGTTTATTAAGGCAAGGTCCGTCCCTCTAAATATAGATTACATAGGGAATACGGCATCTGCTGTCACGAGCAGGTCCGTCCCCCTCAAAGGCTGGTGAAAGTGAATGAAGGTTATTAAGGATATAAGCAGGGCGTCGATTAAGCGCTCGGTCGACAGTGGTACTGAGGAGCAGCGAAGAGCGGTTCAGGGGATTATTTCTTCTGTGCAGAAAAATGGCGACGAGGCAGTCCGTGAATATACGGAGAAATTTGATGGTGTCCAATTAGAGAACTACAGGGTTTCTCAGAGTGAGATAGAGGAAGCATTCTCTTCTATGGATTCTGAGATGATCTCTATCATTGAAGAAGCAGCGGATAATATTCGAGACTTTCATGAGAAACAAAAAAGATCTTCATGGTTTACAACTAAAGAGGATGGGACCATGCTTGGCCAAAAGCTGACACCACTTGATTCAGTCGGCGTGTACGTACCAGGTGGGACGGCTGCGTATCCTTCCTCTGTATTAATGAATGTGCTGCCAGCTAAAGTAGCGGGAGTCAAACGAATCACGATGGTTTCTCCCCCTGGAAAGAATGGGAAGCTATCTCCCGGCGTGTTGGTTGCAGCTAAAATTGCCGGAGTGGAAGACATCTTTAAGGTGGGTGGTGCTCAAGCTGTAGCGGCACTGGCGTATGGAACGCCATCCATCACTCCCGTGGATAAAATAACAGGACCGGGGAACATTTATGTAGCCCTGGCAAAACGGGAAGTGTTCGGCGATGTGGATATTGATATGATCGCCGGTCCGAGTGAAATCGTGATCCTGGCCGATGAGCATCAGCGTGCCGATGAAATTGCCGCTGACCTTCTTTCACAGGCAGAGCATGACGTGTATGCATCTGCCGTTCTTGTGACAAATTCGTCTGCCTTGGCCGAAGAAGTATCGACACAGGTGGAACGACAGCTGTCTTCCCTTCCCAGAGAAGACATTGCCCGTCAGTCCATCAATGATTTCGGAGCCATCTATGTGACGAGAGACATTGAAGAAGGAATCGATGTTGTGAATCAACTCGCAGCTGAGCATTTGGAAATTTTAACGGAAAAGCCGTTAGAAACGATGGCGAAAATCCGTCATGCGGGAGCCATCTTCCTTGGCCGATACAGCTCGGAGCCTGTAGGGGATTACTTCGCAGGACCGAATCACGTACTCCCGACGAACGGGACAGCACGTTTTTCAAGCCCATTAAATGTAGATGAATTTATGAAAAAAACTAGTGTGATTTCCTACAGTGAAACAGCACTGCAGCAAAATTATCAAAAAATCGCAAAGCTTGCCCGCTTAGAGGGTCTTGAAGCCCATGCAAGGGCAGTGGAGATTCGATTCAATAAGGAATAATAGGGAAGAGGGACGGACCTCACAGAGGTCCGTCCCTCCAAAAAAGGAGGACATCATGGTGAGAAGTGCAGAGATTGTGCGAAAGACGAATGAGACCGATATTCGCTTGAATTTTGGGATCGATGGAGAGGGAAACTCGGAGATTAAGACGGGTGTCCCTTTCATGAGTCATATGCTGGATTTGTTCACAAAACATGGACAATTTGATTGTTCGATCGAGGCAAATGGCGATATTGAAGTGGATGACCATCACACCACTGAAGATATCGGCATTTGCTTGGGACAGGCATTACTTGCGTCACTGGGAGACAAAAAAGGGATTAAGCGTTACGGCTCAGCCATGGTTCCGATGGATGAAGCCCTTGCCCAAGTCGTAGTGGACCTGAGTAATCGTCCGCACCTTGAGTTCCGTGCAGAACTTCCAAGTCAGAAAGTCGGGACCTTCGATACGGAGCTTGTTCATGAATTCCTTTGGAAGCTTGCTCTTGAAGCACGAATGAATCTTCATGTCATCGTTCATTATGGTCACAATACCCACCATATCATAGAAGCGATCTTTAAAGCGCTGGGACGTGCCCTTGATGAAGCAACCACAATCGATCCCCGTGTAAAAGGGGTTCCGTCAACGAAGGGAATGTTATAATTCATGATCGGCATTGTAGACTATGGGATGGGGAATCTGTTCAGCGTCAGTAAAGCACTTGAACGGTTGAACGTTCCTTATTTTATCAGTGATCAACAAGAGGAATTACTGAACGCAGATGGGTTGATTTTACCGGGGGTCGGAGCATTTAAAGATGCCATGAATCTTCTCGAAACCACTCATTTAAAAGAAACCATCCTCACTTTTGCCCAAAGCGGGAAGCCGCTCTTAGGCATTTGTTTGGGCATGCAGCTCCTTTTTGAAGAAAGTAAAGAGAATGGAGAGACGAGAGGGTTAGCCCTGCTTCCTGGTGAAGTGCTTCACATCCCGAAAGAGGACAGTCAAGGAAACTCGTTCAAAGTCCCTCACATGGGTTGGAATCTTCTGCGTTACCAAAAAAAATCCCCCCTTTTAGAAGGGTTATCAGAAGGCTATGTGTACTTTGTTCACTCCTATTATGTGCACGAAGGATCCAAAGACGTGATAGCGGCAAGTGCTGATTATGCGGGAGTCGAAATCCCGGCAGTCGTGAGCCGGGAAAATATATACGGAATGCAGTTTCATCCTGAGAAAAGCGGAGAGCTTGGAATGAAACTGTTAGAAAACTTTACAAAACGAGTGAAGGAGGCGGTCTCATGAGTTTTACGATTTATCCAGCCATTGATATGAGGGGCGGGAAGTGCGTTCGTCTCGTTCAAGGTGATTATAATCAGGAAACGGTTTATGGAGACTCTCCATTTGATATGGCCAAGAAATTCGCGGATGAAGGGGCAGAGTGGATTCACATGGTAGATCTTGACGGGGCAAAGGAAGGCTCACGAATCAATGATGAATTCGTGATCGCCGTTGCTGAGAAGCTGGATGCAAAGGTGCAGATCGGGGGAGGCATCCGCTCCAAAGAGGATATCGAGCACTATTTAAGCCGGGGCGTCGATCGTGTCATCATCGGCAGTATCGCTGTTTCCAACACGGAGTTAGTGAAGGAATGGCTGGCGGAATATGGTGATAAGATTGCCATCGGGCTGGATGCAAAGGATGGCTATGTGGCAACCCACGGATGGTTGGAAACGTCAGGTCTTAAAGCCGTCGATCTAGGCAAAGAACTGGCTGTAGCCGGCGCGGAAACGTTCATCTTCACCGATATTGCCACAGACGGAATGCTATCTGGTCCCAACGTTGAAGCGGTTGTAGATCTTGCCGAACAAACGGGGAAATCAGTGATTGCGTCTGGAGGCATTAGCTCACTTGAAGATTTGAAGACTTTAAAGCAATACGAAAACCAAGGCGTCTCCGGTGCGATTTGCGGAAAATCACTTTATACAGGAAAGTTCACGGTGAGCGAGGCCATAAATGAGGTGAAGACATGTTGACGAAACGGATCGTTCCTTGTCTGGACGTGAAGGATGGCCGTGTGGTGAAGGGCATTCAGTTCTTGGAATTGCGAGATGCGGGAGATCCCGTTGAACTTGCTAAAGTGTACGACAAGCAAGGTGCCGATGAACTCGTCTTCCTGGATATTTCAGCCTCACATGAAGGACGGAAAACGATGGTGGAAGTCGTTCAGCATGTAGCTGCGGAATTGGCGATCCCTTTTACAGTAGGGGGAGGGATTAACTCAGTTGAAGATATGAAAGCCATCCTTCGCGCAGGGGCAGACAAGGTTTCTCTTAACACTGCAGCCGTCCTGCGTCCTGAGCTTGTCCGTGAAGGAGCGGATTACTTCGGATCTCAATGTATCGTAGTCGCCATCGATGCCAAATATGATGAAGAGAGCAAAGGCTTTAAGGTGTACACCCATGGAGGCAGAAAGCTGAAAGACCTGGATGCCGTTGAATGGGCGAAGGAAGTAGAATCACTCGGTGCGGGAGAAATTTTGTTAACGAGCATGGATAGTGATGGAGAGAAGCAAGGGTTCAATCTGGCTCTGACGGCGGCAGTCAGTGAAGCGGTTTCGATTCCGGTGATTGCTTCAGGCGGTGCAGGAAATGCCGGGCATTTCAAAGAAGTATTCACAGAAGGCAAAGCCGATGCGGCCCTTGCAGCCTCCATTTTTCACTATAAAGAAACGAGCGTTGAAGAAGTAAAGAGCTACTTAAGAGAGCAGGAGGTGCACGTACGATGACAAATGACGATTGGATCGCATCCGTGAAGTACGATGATAAAGGATTGGTACCTGCCATCATCCAGGACGCTGCGACAAAAGAGGTTTTAACACTGGCCTATATGAATGAAACGTCCCTCAAGAAAACGGTTGAGACGGGAGAAACGTGGTTTTACTCCCGGTCACGACAGGAGCTGTGGCATAAAGGTGAGACAAGCGGGAACACCCAAGCGGTCAAGAACATTACGTGGGATTGCGATAAAGATGCAATCCTTGTCCTCGTCGATAAGGAAGGCCCTGCGTGTCATAAAGGAGAAGAGAGTTGCTTCCATGAAGGAGTGTATGGTGAGGAGAATTCATCAACAGAAAATATCCTCCTCACTCTGGAGAAACTCATTGAAAATCGTGAGATCGAGCGGCCAGAAGGAGCATATACGACCTACCTTTTTGAAGAAGGTGTAGACAAAATCCTTAAAAAAGTAGGAGAAGAAGCGTCAGAAGTGATCATTGCTGCGAAAAACAGGGACAGTGAAGAACTGAAATGGGAAGTCGCAGACCTGTTCTACCACGTACTTGTATTACTAAGAGAACAAAAACTTCCACTCGAAGATGTGTTAGAAGTCCTAGTGGAACGTCATAATAAATAACTCCCTGAGGGACGGACCTTCGCGCACGCGCGCAAAGGTCCGTCCCTCAAAATATGGTAGTTTAGTACGGGGGTATTGTATGATATACTACTGTAGTTATACTATGAACGTTTCGGAGGACTTTGATGAGAAAAGGGTCAAAATTAGGTAGTGAGCAAGCGAAAGTGTTGTCTTTTGTCCCGACTGGCGAGTATTACTACAACAAAGGGATGAAGGCTTATCAACGTCGAGAGCTTAAGAAATCGTTAAAATATTTAAATAGAGCATTTCAATTAGAACCAGTAGAACCGATGATTGCCTGTCAATTATCGATTGTGTATACAGAGCTTGGTGAATACAAGCGGTCCAATGATTTATTGCATCAAATTTTGGATGATCTGGATCCCCGTATGGCTGAGTGTCATTATTTTCTGGCCAACAATTATGCCCATTTAGGCTTATTTAAAGAGGCATACGAACAGGTTTCAGCTTATCTTGACAAAGAAGAGTATGGTGAATTCGTTGAGGATGCAGAAGACTTATTAGAGCTTTTGGAACTCGATTCCGATCTGATTGTGGATGATTTATACGAGCATGATGAGCTTATCGTCCAACAGGAGAAAGCAAGAGATCTTCTTGAATCAGGACATTTTCAAAAAGCCGTGGATACCTTACAGAAGGTCATTCAGGATTATCCGGAATTCTGGTCAGCTTATAATAATCTAGCACTGGCATACTTCTATTTAGGAGAAGTCGATCAAGCAGCTGCTACGTTGGAAGAGGTGCTGGAGAAGAATCCTGGAAATCTTCATGCCCTGTGCAATACGGCTGTTTTTTATTTCTATCAAAAACGTCATGACGAGCTGGACGAATTGATTCAGGGTCTTGAGAAGGTCCGTCCCTTACTTCATGAGCATCGTTACAAGCTGGGGGCTACGTTTGCGCTCGTTGGTCATTCGAAGCGGGCATATGATTGGTTGAAGTCCCTTCAAAAGATTGGATTTGAGGGCGATGCGAGCTTCTATTATTGGTTGTCTTATTCTGCTTATGAAACAGGTCATGGGGATACAGCCCGTAATGCGTGGAAAAAGGTATTGGAAATCAACCCTGAAAAAGAAGGACTCGAGCCTTGGAACGATAAAAAGCAGGAAGAGGGCTTCGAAAATCACGTCACATCGATTTTGAAGAAGCTGCAAAGTGAATATACGGAAGAGAAATTATTTGGTCTGTTTCTTACGTCTATTTCGGATAATCAGAGAGCCATCCTCACTCATGCTGACTTTTGTGATGTGGAGGACCTGTCGATTGTCGAAAAGGTTTATTTAGCACAAGTGTTAAACAGCAACGGAAACAGCTCGATTAAAGTGAACCAGGAGATACAGAATATGCATCAAGTGGCTCTGCACCTTTATGGGGATCATCGCCCTATCACCAGCGTGGAGTCGGGATTATTCCTTACTTGGTTTACGATCGCCTACAGAGGCATAAAAGAACGGGAAACCTTCAAAAATGCCAAAGCTTTTGCAGCGGCGACCGAATTTGTTTGGAATCGACTGCGAAATGAAAAGGTCACGAAGAAGCAGCTATGTGATCGATTCAATTTATCTGCAAGTACGCTGACAAAATATATCTCAGTCGTTGAAAGCTACCTTCCGTGAGCATATTTTTGGACGATGCGACCCTATTTTTTATAGGATAGGTGTAGGAAGTTAATACTATGGGTGGAAGGCTCAAGCACCATTACTACCTCTAACCATAGTATTTTAATAAAGAATATGCTTACGACTGTTTCGGAAGGAGAATGTCATCATGTCTGAAGAGAAAATTTATGATGTAATCATTGTAGGTGCAGGCCCTGCGGGTATGACTGCAGCTGTTTATACGTCACGTGCAAGTCTTTCAACGCTTATGCTTGAAAGAGGAGTGCCGGGCGGACAAATGGCGAATACGGAAGAAGTGGAGAACTACCCAGGCTTCGACCATATTCTGGGACCTGATCTTTCTAATAAAATGTTTGATCATGCGAAGAAATTCGGTGCGGAATACGCATACGGAGACATTAAAGAGATCATTGACGGAGAAGAGTTTAAAATTGTCAAAACCGGTTCGAAAGAATTTAAAGCCCGTGCCGTGATCATCACGACGGGTGCAGAGTACAAAAAGATCGGTGTACCTGGTGAAAAAGAGCTTGGCGGACGCGGAGTATCTTATTGTGCAGTATGTGACGGAGCATTCTTTAAAGGAAAAGACCTTGTTGTTGTAGGTGGAGGAGACTCCGCTGTAGAAGAAGGGGTTTACCTGACAAGATTCGCTAACAAAGTAACAATCGTTCACCGTCGCGGTGAGCTTCGAGCTCAGAAGATCCTGCAACAGCGTGCCTTTGATAACGAAAAAGTTGATTTCATCTGGAACCATACGGTGAAGGAAATCAATGACAAAGAGGGCAAAGTAGGAAGTGTGACCCTTGTATCCACTGAAAATGGAAAAGAAACAGATTTTCAAGCGGATGGTGTCTTCATCTACATCGGAATGCTTCCACTGACGAAGCCATTTGCCAATCTTGGAATCATTAACTCTGAAGGTTACATTGAAACAAACGAACAAATGGAAACAAAGGTTCCAGGAATCTTTGCAGCCGGTGATGTGCGTGAAAAACAATTACGCCAAATCGTTACAGCAACAGGTGACGGAAGTATCGCCGCTCAAACGGCTCAGCATTATATCGAAGAACTGAAAGAAAAAGTTAAAAACGCTTAATCATGAAAGCCTTACGAAAGGGAGATTCCCTTTCGTAAGGCTTTTTTTCGATGAATTCACTTTTTCTTATGCTTATTAAACACATACACCAATTCCGACAGCGTCAGCTTCTTCAACCCCTCATCACATGGCTTATAAACACCAGCTTCTACTAACCGACGAATAAATTGTTGCCTCTGTCGTTCAACGGCATCACGTAAAAATGGCATCCGTGTTCACTCCTTTTGGATTGTTACACATAGTGTAGGGGGATTTTGGATATAAATCCCCTACTTTGTAAAGTTTTCTTCCAATTTAGAATTCTTTGTAAGGTTTTCTAACATAATAAGTCAAATCAGTAAGAGAGACATGTATAATCAAGGTATTCCCTGCTTAGGAGGATGAGGAGAACGTGGATAATGAACCTTCCTATAAGGATAAAAAAGTGATATCGATCGGTGTCGTCAGTGAATTGACCGGTTTGACCGAGAGAAAGATCCGCTATTACGAAGAGAAAAATCTGATCTTTCCACAACGTTCCAATCGTGGCTATCGCAAGTACTCCTTTTCCGACGTGGAACGATTAATGGACATCGCCGACCAGCGGGAAGAAGGGGTCACCACTAAAGAAATCAAACATGAATTATCCAGAAAAGAGAGAAAAGAAGCGAAGCAGAAAATGATACGTGGTCAGCTTAATGCGCGGTTTGGTGTTCAGAAGAAGTAAGGGGGACGGACCTCTGGAGTGGATATCGTTCGTTTTTGACGGGGGGGGGTTGTGAATTTGCAAAATGTGTAATTAGGCTATTTACTGCTTTTTTTGTGGTGAAAAAAGTAAAACGGCTGGATTTTTCCTGATTTCTGCCGGATTAATCCGAAAAACGGCCGGATTATTATCGATTTCGGCTCTATTATCATCAAAAACGGCCGGATTTTTTCAACTAAACCTCTATTAATACCCTATACCGCATACGGGACTACTGCCGATCAAGGGAAATTACGTGAGAACCATGCCAACAAACAACACATTCCATGTTAAGTGGAATCAGATTCATACAATAGCAGTCTACAAGACAATTTCTCCTATCCAAAAAAGTTTACGCCCCTCAACGCAAATATAAAAAGAATTAATGAACGATTCGATTATCAGGAATCTTCCATAAATAAACAGGATTACAACGCACTCAAAAGGGAATAACCATTATTATGAAAGTCATCCTAGTTTATTTCGGAAGGTCGGATCATGAATGAAAGTATGGAAAATCGTTTCTTTAGTAGCATTGTTTGCACTTATCCCCATTGTGTATTTTAGTTTTTTTGCCGATGAGACCAAGTCATCGTCTAAGAAACGTGTGATCGCATTGGGAGATTCCCTCACCTATGGGTATGGGGATAAAAAAGAAGCAGGATATATTGGGCGTTTAGAAGAGAAAGTAAATAAAAAACATACAAAGATGTCATATAACTTTCAAAACCTTGGAGTACCGGGGCAGCAATCGGATCAGCTGCTTGGGCAGATCGTTAAGCCGGAGGTAGCTGAGGATTTAAGTGAAGCAGACGTATTTATCATCAACATTGGAACAAATGATTTAATAAAGAACAATGGTGGAGATTTATTCCCGTTGCATCATGAGGAGATCATGGAGGCGAAAAAAGATTATCTCGACCACCTTGATAAGATCTTGAATATTGTCGGAACAGCGAGCAAAGAAGCGGACATCATTGTGTTAGGTTTATACAATCCTTACCCGGATAAAGACAGCGATAAAATCGAGGCGTACGTGGATGATTGGAATAAATCCATGATGAAAGAAGCCGAAAAACATGAGAACGTAAAGTACGTTTCAACCAATCCTTTGTTTAAAGGGAAATCAAAGGAAAACTATTTCCATGATTCCCTTCATCCTAATGGTAAGGGGTACGAGTTAATGGCGGATCAAATTATGAAGAGTTATGACTTTTAGCACGAAGATTACAGATTATTACAGTTTTCGACGTAATTCGCAAATCCCGCAACGATACATTAACAATTCCGTAATACCGTTTTAAATCTGTTGTAACACTAGTGAAACAATTTTCGGGTAATATAAATAATAAGAAATTGACCCCCTTTTAAGTAATAAATCCCGTAGACGACACAGGACTCGCCTGTGTCTATTTTTTTTTGCTTTTTTCCCCTGTTATAGTGATCCGTCTATATCTGTACCTATCCTCTTCTTGTAGAAACATGTCCCAATATCTTTCGATTCCAATCGACAACCTTCAAACAACAAGCCAAGACATTGTAGCTTGTCTACAATCATAGTATAATATAAGGAATGAGAATGACTGAAAGAGGGACGAATGTATACATTGGTTCCCTAATCATCAAGATTGAGGTGAAGGCAGTGCAACGTGTCACAAATTGTTTATATCTGGATGGAGACAAGGTACTCCTTCTCCAAAAGCCAAGAAGGAATTGGTGGGTCGCTCCAGGTGGGAAAATGGAGTCCGGCGAATCAATCCGGGATGCTGTCATTCGTGAGTATCGTGAGGAAACGGGCATCTATTTAAAGAATCCTGATTTGAAAGGTGTCTTTACGTTCATTATTAAAGAAGGCGATCAGATTAAATCAGAGTGGATGATGTTTTCTTTCTTTGCAACCGAAGCGGATGGGGTCAACCTTCAGGAATCTGAAGAAGGTAAGATTAAATGGCATCCGATTGAGGATATTAAGGACCTTCCGATGGCTGAAGGAGATTATCATATTCTGGACTACCTCTTACACGGAAAGAATACGATTTATGGAACGTTTACCTATACTCCTGATTTTAAGTTATTGTCTTATCGATTAGATCCAAGTTGATCAACGAATTTATTTATACAACATTACGATAAAAGCGGGGGAAGAGTATGAGTACAGGTTCTACAAACGATGTTCAATTAGTAATCATAACAGGGATGTCCGGAGCTGGTAAGACGGTTGCCATTCAGAGCTTCGAGGATTTAGGATTCTTCTGTGTGGACAATCTGCCGCCGACTCTTCTGCCAAAATTTTTGGAACTGATGAAAGAGTCCGGTAATAAAATGAATAAGGTCGCCCTTGTGATGGACCTTAGGGGAAGGGAATTCTTTGATCATCTATTTAAAGCACTGGATGAATTAGCGGAAACCTCCTGGGTGACACCGCAGGTTTTATATCTTGATGCAGATGATTCTTCTCTTGTCAGACGATACAAGGAAACGCGCCGTTCTCATCCTCTCGCTCCTTCAGGTTTGCCTCTTGAAGGGATTCGTCAAGAGAGGGAGCTCCTTGAAGAACTAAAAGGACGTGCGCAGTTAATATATACTACTTCAACCATGAAGCCAAGAGAGCTTCGGGAAAAGATTCTAACGGAATTCTCGGTGAACAAAAAGACGATTTTCACGGTGAATGTCGTGTCTTTCGGTTTCAAGCACGGGATCCCGATCGATGCCGATTTGGTGTTTGATGTACGCTTCCTGCCAAATCCTCACTATATCGATCATATGAGACCGAAAACGGGATTGGATGAAGAAGTGTCCACCTACGTATTGAAATGGAATGAAACGAATAAATTCATCGAGAAAGTAACCGATTTACTGTCGTTCATGCTTCCTCAATACAAGCGGGAAGGAAAGAGCCAGCTTGTGGTAGCGATAGGATGCACAGGCGGGCAGCATCGATCGGTTGCATTAGCAGAGTATCTTGGCCATCATTTTGAAAAAGACTATCAAACGAAAATTTCTCATCGGGATATTCAGAAGAGAAAGGGTCTAACAACATGACACATACACCCAAGGTCGTCGTGATCGGAGGAGGAACGGGCTTACCTGTCCTTCTTCGGGGATTGAAACGGCACCCTATTGATATATCGGCCATTGTCACTGTCGCTGATGACGGTGGCAGTTCCGGTCGTTTGCGTGACAGCCTGGATATTCCTCCCCCGGGAGATATACGAAATGTCCTTGCTGCTCTTTCAGAAGTGGAGCCACTGGTGGAACAAATGTTTCAACATCGTTTTGAAACAACGAATGAACTTTCCGGTCATGCTTTAGGAAACTTGATTATTGCAGCCCTTGCTTCCATTACAGGTGATTTTGTCCATGCGATTCAGGAAATGAGCAGAGTATTGAATGTGAAGGGGAAGGTCTTACCTTCGGCGAATCAAAGTGTCATCTTAAAGGCGGAGATGGAGGATGGAACGATTGTCACGGGAGAATCAACCATTCCGAAAGCCGGGAAGAAGATCAAACGTGTCTTCTTAGAGCCGGATAGCATCAAGCCACTGGGTGAAACCTTGCGGGCCATCAAGGAAGCCGACTTAATTGTGATGGGTCCGGGAAGCCTATATACTAGTATTTTACCGAATCTTCTTGTTCCTGGAATTGGCGATGCCGTATGCAGGGCGAAAGCGAAGAAAATGTATATCTGCAACATCATGACCCAGGCAGGGGAAACACTGGACTATTCAGCGAGTGACCATGTAAAGGCATTATATGATCACTTGGAAACGCCAAGTATTGATTATATCCTGGTCAACAAAAAGCAGGTACCCGATGAGGTGCAGGCCAGATACAATGAAGAACAAGCGAGTCCCGTCCACTTTGATGTGGATAAATTGAAGGCCATGGGCTTAGAAGTGATTGCAGAAGAGATTCTCTCCTATGACAACCATCTTGTTCGTCATAACACTGAGAAGGTCGCTGATATCATATATTCTTATCTTGAAAAATCAACCAGCTAAACTACAAAAATTTCTTTTGTATAAGGTTGTGCAAGCGTTTGCTAGGAGGTGATGGGGATGTCGTTTGCGTCCGAAACAAAAAAAGAACTGACCAATATTGAAGTAAAGGATTGCTGCGCGAATGCAGAATTATCCGCATTGATCCGAATGAATGGCTCGTTGTCATTCTCAAATCAAATGCTGGTCGTCAATATTCAAACCGAAAACGCCGCCATTGCCAGAAGAATCTATACATTGATCAAAAAGGGGTACGACACCCCGGTAGAGCTTCTGGTACGAAAAAAGATGCGGCTGAAGAAAAACAATGTCTACATTGTTCGAATCAAAGAAGATACTAAGAAGATTCTTGAGGAACTGAAAATCCTGGGTGAAAATTTCACCTTTATCCATAATATATCGGAAGACTTGATCAAGAAGAAATGCTGCAGACGTTCATATTTGAGGGGAGCGTTCCTTGCAGGTGGTTCGGTTAACAACCCTGAAACCTCATCGTATCATTTAGAAATCTTTTCTCTTTATTCTGAACACAACGATGCGTTGTCCGAGCTGATGAATTCCTTCGGGTTGAATAGTAAAACCCTTGAACGAAAAAAAGGCTTCATAACGTATTTGAAGGAAGCAGAGAAAATCACAGAGTTCTTGAATATCATCGGGGCTCACAATGCCCTCCTGCGATTTGAGGATGTGCGGATTGTCAGGGATATGAGAAATTCCGTTAACCGTCTTGTGAACTGTGAGACGGCTAACCTGAATAAAACCATCGGTGCGGCCTTAAGACAGGTCGAAAACATTAAGTTTATTGAAAGGCATGTAGGCTTACAAATATTACCCGATAAACTAAGGGAGATAGCAGAATTACGGGTGAATTATCAAGATGTCACGTTGAAAGAACTAGGGGAAATGGTGTCAGGCGGCACCATCAGTAAATCAGGGATTAATCACCGCTTACGTAAAATTGACCAGCTTGCTGAGAAACTCAGAGCGGGAGAAAAGATGCAATAAATAAGGACAAAGGGGAGAGAAATGATTATGGTGGAAAAACAAGTAGAAGTGAAATTGAAGACAGGTCTTCAAGCACGACCGGCCGCATTATTCGTACAGGAGGCAAACCGCTTCTCATCTGAAATCTTCTTGGAAAAGGATGGGAAGAAGGTAAATGCGAAAAGCATCATGGGCTTAATGAGTTTAGCTATTTCCACGGGTACTTCCATTACGCTGGTAGCGGACGGAAGCGACGAAGAAGAAGCACTCGTTGCCCTCGAAGGATTCGTTCAAAAAGAAGCATAAGATCAACTTCATACAGATGAAAAGCTGATGACCAGGGAGTGGTCATCAGCTTTTTTTGGTTCGTTTTGTCGTGGAAGGAACAACTACTCCTTTAGAACCCTTTTCCATATATTTCACATTGAAGATGGATGTCTGCCCGCTTTTTTGTTACATTGTACTTTTCAGGATACTGTATTGAAAACTAGCAAAAAAGACATATAATATTTCCAATCCCCACCTATTAAACTAGAGAATGCGGGAGTATAATGAAATGAGTTTGGAATAAATTCACTACATATCAACTTATTCTTTATGAGTATAAGAAGTTTACGATAAAGGAAGACGATGCCGAATGGAGAAATACACAAAGCATTTTTTTAATAATATTCGAAAAAAGTTAGAAGAATGGGAGGCTGCCGAAGCCATCCCCCATGAAGATGTTTACCGGTTCATCCATTCCATGGCGGGCTCGGCCTCGATTCTTGGATTACATAAAATGGGAGATCATGCCCGGGGATTGATGGATCAGTACAAAGAAAAAGAAGAGCGGACGTGGACGATTGCAGAAGTGAAGGAGGAGCTCTTCGACATTATCCAATTCTGTTATAACTATGAGGAGGAATCCGTTGAGGTATTCCCCGGCAAACAAAGTCGAGCAGGGGAAGAGCCTGTCGTACTTATTATCGATGATGATACATCCTTCCTCATGTATATGAAAGAAGAGCTGGAGAAAGTCGGATGGTATGTGGTCCCGATTGCCAACCCGGAAAAGGCCATCATGTCTTATTACGATGTAAGGCCGGACTGTGCCATTATCGATATCTATATGAACGGGACGAATGGATTTGAGGTGCTGGACTTTTTTAAGAAGAAGTTAAAGCAGCAGTTTATTCCAACGGTCATGGTGAGCGTGGATGATTGCAAGGAAGTCCGGATGAAGTGCTATCAGATGGGGGCGGATGATTTTATCCCTAAGCCTTTCGATCTGGATGAGTTTATTGTGCGGGTGGAAAGACAGATGGAGCGAAAGAAGCAAATGGAAGAGCTCGTGTTGATCGATGAATTGACCCTTGTTTATAATCGCAAATACCTTAGCCAGGCGTATGCCCAGATTCAGAGTGACTGGTCTCGTACAGGGGATTCATATTGTGTGGCCGTTCTCGATATTGATCATTTCAAAGGTGTGAATGACCGTTACGGACATCTTGTAGGGGATGGGGTGCTGAAGGAGTTCGCTTCACAATTAAAGTCCAAAACCAGAATTCAGGACATCGTTTTTCGCTTTGGAGGGGAAGAATTTGTCATCTTATTTCCTAATACATCCCTTAAAGAAGCCTGCTCGTTTGTAGATGAAATACGTGAAGGGTTCAGTCAATATGTGTTTCAGGTGGATCCGTCCTTCTCCTGCACATTTTCGGCAGGCGTGGCAGAAATTTCAGATCCGATGAAACCGTTTGATACGTGGCTGAAGCTTGCAGATAATGCACTTTATGAAGCGAAAAGCAGTGGCAGGAACCTTGTGAAAATGGACAGTAAAGCAAGTGAACATACTCCCCATAAACGTATTAAAATCGCCATCGTAGATGATGATCCCATCATCCGGACGGTGATGAAGGATATTGTGACGAAGCTGCCTTCTGAACAGCATATTCAGTACGATATCCAGACGTTTAAAGATGGTGCAGCATTTATAGGGTCCGACTGGCATAGGGAAGTTCCTTGTCTTGTGATTTTGGATGGGGTCATGCCGAAGATGGATGGCCTGGAAGTACTGGAGCAGCTCCGTAAGAAAAATGATTCAGATCGTTACAAAGTGTTGATGCTTACTTCAAGGAAGAGTGAAAGGGACATCTCGAGATCACTCCAGCTTGGTGCGGATGATTATATGACCAAACCTTTTAAACTTCTTGAGCTTGAGGCACGTTTAGGACAAATGCTGAAAAGGATGAGATAGATCGGTGTTCTCCCAGGAGCTTTTTTATTTTTTTGTTGTGTTAGTCGGTTTACTGGTGGTATTAACGGGGTTATGCCTGTACTTGTTGATAAAGAAAATAATAGATAATAAGAATCGGGTGCTTATAGAGCAGTATAAAGAAGAATATCAGTTAGCACTCTTTCAATTTCTGCATGAAGGGGTCAAGAATGAAAGTTTAAATGATCGCTCCCCCTTGCAGATCAGGGCCTTAGTGGAGTTACTGGCAGGCTTTTCAAAAATGTTTGCCTCTGATGATATTCAAGAACGATTACAAGGGTTTGCAGAAGAACACTTTCAAACGTTTATTTTTTCTCAGCTTAGGCACAGCAGATGGAGTATCAGGATGAATGCCCTCTATTGGATACAGGATTTTAAGATGAAGAGTATGGTAGAACCTTTGAGGGAGCTTCACGCTTCAAAAAATGTAAGTAAGGCGGAAGAGATCCAACTTTTAAAAATAGCTGTGATGTTTGAGGAAGAAGATTTGGTCGCACGATTAATAGAGCCGAAGCATAAGCTGACGGAGTTTGAATACAGTCTTTTGCTTCACACTTTAAGGAAGGAACAGTTCGGGCCATTGGTTCATGTTTTTGAAGAACTGCCTGAGGTGATGAGGTTTGCCCTTATCGATTCGATCGGGGCAAGGAACAGAATGGAGCACGTACCTTTCCTTCAGAGATTATTGGAAGACGGCTCCACGGAACTAAAGGTCCGCGCTTTGAAGGCAGTGGTAGGCATGGAGTTTTATCTTGATGTTGAGAGACTTTCAGTTCACCTGCGTGCAGATTCATGGCAGGAGCGGCTGATGGCCATTAAGGCGTGTGAGTACATCCGTTCCCAGCAATTGACTCCTTATTTAACGGAGCTTATGAGTGACCCGTCCTTTTACGTACGTTCTCAAGCGGCTCAATCACTCTTGCGCCTGGAAAACGGAAAAGATGTGTTAAGGGAAATTGCTGTTCATGCAGAAGATGGATATGCCAGAGATATGGCAGAGCAATGGTTGGAAAGGGGGGCGGTTTCATGAATGTAACAGCAGAGTGGGGAGGAATCCTGATGTCTGTTGGGTGGTTTATTCTCATTTATATGGTTCTTGTCATCTCTTTTTATACGATTCTCCTCGTGATTTCCCTTTTTCACTTAAGGAAAACCTATGGACTGGATGATTGGGAGCCGTACGAAGAGCTCTTACATCTCCATCAAACGAAGCCGGTTTCCATACTGGTCCCTGCTTACAATGAATCAGTCGGCATTATGGCCACGGTAAGGTCATTGCTCAGTATTGAATACCCTGAATACGAAATCATTATCATCAACGATGGTTCAACGGATGATTCCATGGAGAAACTCGTGGAATCCTTTCAATTGGTGAAGATCAAATGGGTCATCCGAGAGCAGCTGCATACACAGCCGGTTAAGGGCGTTTACCAATCCAGACTGTACAAGAATTTACTGGTGATCGATAAGGAGAACGGAGGCAAGGCAGATGCTTTGAATGCCGGGATCAATGTATCAAATTATCCTTATTTCTGTTCCATAGATGGGGACTCGGTTCTGGAGCGGACGGCGTTCCTGAAAGTGATGAAACCGATCGTCGAATCCGACGGCGAGGTTATTGCATCCGGGGGAAGTATTCGAATCGCCAACGGATGCGAAATCGAAAGTGGAGAAATTGTTAAGGTGGGTCTGTCCAGGTCCCCTCTTGTCGTGATGCAGGTAATCGAGTACTTAAGGGCCTTTCTTATGGGAAGAATCGGCTTGAGCCGGCACAACCTTCTTCTGATCGTATCAGGTGCGTTCGGGGTATTCTCGAAACGCTGGGTCGTGGACGCGGGAGGATACTCCCATACAGTAGGGGAAGATATGGAACTCGTTGTCAGACTCCACCGGTATGTGAAGGAACAGAAAGCAGATAAAAGAATCGTGTATGTACCGGATCCTGTGAGCTGGACGGAAGCACCGGAATCTCTGAAATATTTGCGGCGTCAACGAAGCAGATGGCATAGAGGATTGTTTGAAAGCCTTTGGATTCATCGCCGCCTTCTGTTCAACCCCAAGTATGGTTCGATCGGGATGGTTTCCATGCCGTATTTTTTGATCATAGAATTTTTTGGCCCGGTTGTAGAATTGATGGGATATGTGATTATGATTCTATCTCTATTTCTCGGCGGGATTTATCTGGAATTTGCGATACTATTATTCTTCCTCTCGATCCTGTATGGATCGATCCTCTCCATGGCCGCCGTGCTCCTGGAAGAATGGTCCGTCCGAAAGTATCCGAAAGCATCCGATATCGGAAGGCTTTTCGCCTATTCATTAACCGAGACATTATGGTACCGTCCATTGACCGTTTTATGGCGTTGTGAAGGAATACTTGACGTGATACGCAAAAAAAGGGGCTGGGGAGAAATGGCGAGAAAAGGAGTGTCAAAATGACGAAGCTGAAATCCTATTCTTTTCTCTTGTTCATCATTAGCATTGTCCTCTTTGTTTCTGCTCCTTTTTGGCTATGGCAGATTAAGAAAGAACAGAACCTGGATTTACTCATCATCGATAAAACGGTACCCGATACTACTTACCGTGAACATAAAGGGCTAATGTGGCTTTTGAATCAACAGAAATATGTTCGGTCAGGCGGAAAGCCGTACGATCTTCAAAAGGACTATATTGGATTTGTCCCGAAAGACAATCAAACCTTTGACATTAAAAATATTCCCTCCTCCTATGAAAAATACGATGCTGTCTACATAGCAGACACGTATGGGGTGTATGAAGAGGAATACCATCATAAGAATGTATCGGGGCAGCGCTCCTCCAAGTTATACGGAGGCTTGACCGACAATGATATGGAATCATTAAAAGACATGGCGATGAACGACGGGAAAACGTTGATTGCCGAGTTCAATTCCATGGCACAGCCTACCACTGAAGAAACAAGGGAGAAATTCTATTCCCTGTTCAATCTGGAGTGGTCGGGCTGGATCGGAAGATATTTTTCCGAGTTGGAAAATAGTGAAGTACCTCAATGGGTCCTGGACAATTATGAAAATCAGTATGATGAGTCGTATCACTTCACAGGGCCGGGATACGTGCTTGTGGACGAAAAAGATCAACTGGTCATTTTAGATAAAGAAGACATCGGGAAAAAAGGTGTGGTTTTTTCAACAACCGAGCAAGGTGAAGACTTCATGGGGGAACAAATCAATGTACCATACTCGTACTGGTTTGACATCGTAGAAGCCATCAATCCTGATGAGGTGATGGCGAACTACACATTGTCTTTATCCAAAAGCGGGAAAAACACCCTTAAAGCATTGAATCTTCCCGTAACGTTCCCTGCCGTCATTCATGGTGAGAACCGGCAATTCGACACCTACTATTTCAGTGGGGACTATGCGGATCAAGCTGATGTGCCCGACCTTTATCAAACCATGGGAATTTCAACATGGAGAAAATGGACGGAATCCTCCAGTCCCGATAACATGTCTCAATTTTATTGGAAGGCATACAGCCCGATGATGAAGGCGATTCTTGAGAGGATTCAAAAAGGGAAGGACAAGAATGAGGCGGAAACCATTCCGGTCACCTCGGAAAATGGTCTGAAAATTGCAGGGAAAGTGGGATCCGACTACATTCAAGTCAATCGGAATGGAGAATGGGATGACCTCCTCATCAAAGGGGTCAACATGGGAATCGCAAAACCCGGTTCATTCCCGGGTGAAACAGCGATTTCAAAAGAGGAGTATCTAAGGTGGTTCAAACAAATAGGTGCCATGAATGCCAACTCGCTCCGGGTTTACACCATTCATCCGCCTGCCTTTTATGAAGCCTTTTATGAGTACAATCAAATGGCAGAAAAACCACTGTACCTGTTTCATGGAGTATGGGTGAATGAAGAAATATTCCTGAGGTCAGAGGATGCTTTCGCAAAGGAAAACACCGTTGAATTTTCTGAAGAAATCAAGAAAACCATCGATCTTGTTCATGGAAACGCAGAGATTACCGAGCGGAAAGGACATGCTTCCGGTTCGTATACGTATGATATTTCTCCTTACGTACTTGGGTGGATATTCGGAGTGGAGTGGGATCCGGAAGTTGTGTCAGCTACAAATGAAAAACATAAAGGACTTGAAGATTTTCGCGGAGAATACATTCAAACAGAAAACGCCCAGCCCTTTGAAATCTGGCTGACCGAAAGGATGAACGAAGGGATTGCATATGAAACTGATACGTATCAATGGCAAAGGCCTGTAAGCTTCACTAACTGGGTCACCACCGATCTCCTGGATCATCCAAGCGAACCCCTGGAGAAAGAAGATATGGTCTCTGTGAACCCGAACGTCATGAAAGGAACCGGTCAATTACACACCGGTATGTTCGCTTCCTATCACATTTATCCATACTATCCGGATTTCTTGAATTATGAACCCACGTATATCAATTATATCGATCATCGCGGGGAAAAGAACAACTATGCCGGCTACTTGAATGATATGAAGAAAGCCCACTCCATGCCGTTAGTAGTAGCGGAATTCGGTGTCCCGGGATCCCGCGGACTCACTCACCGGAACGTCTATGGGATGGACCAGGGCCATCATTCAGAGAAAGAACAGGGTGATATCGACCGCCGGTTATTCGAGGATATCGTAGAAGAGAAAATGGCAGGTGGAATGGTGTTCGCATGGCAGGATGAGTGGTTCAAACGGACCTGGAATACGATGGACTATGACAATCCTGACAGACGACCTTTCTGGCAGAATGCCCAAACCAATGAGCAGCAGTTCGGAATGCTGAGCTTTGATCCCGGGATTGACAAGACCTCGATGATTCACGTGGACGGGAGAGCTGATGATTGGACCTTTAACAGGATAGAGCCTGCTTTTGATAGGGGTGGGCACAGCATGTATGTAACGAGCGATGAGCGTTATGTATATGTTCGTATTGATACAGATGCAATTTCTGAAGATAAAGAAACCTATCTTCTATTCGATACAATCAAGGGGCAAGGTCAATCGGCTATCCTGGAGGAAACAGATGTCACCACATCCGGAGTGGACTTTGCCCTTCAGATTAAAGGAACAAAGGAAGCCCGACTGTGGATTGACAGCTATTATGACACATTCCATTATCACTACGGGCATGACCTCGAAATGATTGAAGAGGAAAGTTATGCGAACCAGAAAAACAACGGCTTCTATCATCCGATTCGATTGACATTGAATAAATCATTGAACGTCCAAGGGGAAAACATTCCGTTTCAATCCTATGAAACAGGGATCTTTCAGTTCGGAACATCCAATCCAGGGGACCCGGAATATAATTCGTTAACCGATATTAGTGTCAATTCATCGGAAAACCGCTACGAAATCCGGATCCCGTGGCAGTTATTAAACATGAAAGACCCCAGCCTGAAAGAGGTGATGGGGGATATCTGGTCGGATAAAGGATTAAATAGTACATCGACCATAGAGTCCATCCATATCGGATTATACGAAAGGGACGGAGAAAAAATCTTCTCCTATCCGAAGCGAACGAAAGACGGTATGATCGATTCCAAGCAATTTTATCCTTACTCATGGAACCCTTGGGATCAGCCAACCTCCCATGAGCGATTAAAGCAGTCCTATTATGAATTGAAAGAAGCTTTTGAAAAAGAAGGGGAATGAGAAATGGCGAGAATATTAATTGCTGAAGATGAAGAAGTGCTTCGGATGTTAATGGTAGATACACTGGAAGATGAAGGTCATGAGCTGCATGAAGCCGCCGATGGTCAGGAAGCCATTAATCAAATTATGGAGAATGACTACGACCTCATTCTTCTAGACTACATGATGCCTCTTTTTACAGGCCTGGAAGTGATTGAAAAAGTAAGAAACGCACCTGAAAAGAGTGATGTGAAAATCATGATGGTGTCGGCTAAGAGTCAGCAATCAGATAAGGATCTTGTATTGAAGTCGGGAGCGGATTACTTCATTGCAAAGCCTTACAGTCCACTTGAACTGGTTCAGCGGATTGAGGACATTTTGAATGAAGAGAATTAAAGAGTTCTTTCAAACAAGCTTACGGAATCAGTTCATCGGATTAATGGGCAGCTTCATTGTAATCTTCTTCATAGGGGCGGCCTGCTTGTTCCTGTATGACTGGTATATTACGGATGAATACCAGACTTCCAGGGATCAACTGAATAAAAAAGAAGACTTAGCAGAACAATTGGTGAGGGAGTTTCAACAAGCATTCTTTGATACACGGGGATACTTTGCATTTGGGAGACCGGAGCTGAAGAAAAGTATTTTTGATCAGGAAAGAGAAATAAAAAAATCAATAAACGACTTGAAAGAGTCAATTTCAACTGCAGAGACTGAAGATCAACTATTTCTAAGGGATGTCGAGGAGTTCTCTACTTTGTACTTTGAGGAAATGGTTGTGAAAGCAATATCCGATTATGACAATGGAAATATTGATGCAGTGAAAAATACTTCGGCTGATGGGGCAACAGCCAGGATAGAAACTTTTCAACGGCAACTTCTTACGTACGCTGACTCAATAGAATCCAATAAACGAAAAGCCTATGAAGACTTGAAGAGAAAAGAATCCTTCAGCCAGACGGCGTTTATCGTCTTTGTCTTTCTTATGCTTCTTGTGCTCATGCGTTTGATGAGAATGATCGCGAAACAAATCGGTCATCCCCTAAATCAGGTGGCATCTGCTGCTGAACAAATTGCCGACAATGAAGCCTATCAGCAATGGTCTTTTGAAAATAGACGGAAAGATGAAATCGGCAAGATGTCACGGGCATTTGAAAAAATGATTTATAAAATCCAGGAAAAGGAAGAGCATCTCCTTGCCCAAAATGAAGAGTTGATTGCCCAACAGGATGAATTAGAATCTCAACAATCGGAACTAGAACATTTACTCATAATGACGGAAAATCGAGAAAAGCAGCTTCAGCACCGGAATGAATTCATCCATGGGATTTCAAATTCCCTAAATAAACAAGAAGTACTCGACAGCATTGTAAAAAGTATGTGCCATGTCATGGATGCCTCCCGGGGAATGATCGTACTCGTTGACGAAGTTAAAACCCATGCAGCCTTCGGGATCTCGGAGCAGGGGGCACAACAATTTTTGGCGTATATCGATAATGGTCTTCACCAGCGCCTCTTTGCAGCGAAGAAGCCTTTCTCCATTAAGCGGGAGTTGATTATGTCAGAAAAGGGCTATCATGAAGAAACGCTCTATTCCTATGATTTATTTATACCGATCCTATCTGCTCAACATGAAGTGGAAGCCATTATGGTGCTGAGTCGATTTGGGGAAGATTACACAGAACAGGAATATGAAGTGTATCAAAGCTTGGCTAAACAGATCTCATTGTCTCTACAGAAAATCTATCTCTTTGAAGAGTCTGAAAAGAACCGTTATTTGACACAGGACATTCTTAACAATATTCAAGAAGGAATTCAGCTTGTTGATAACGAGGGTAACAGCTTATTGATGAATAAAAAATATTCCGAGATCCTCGACCAGGAAACCGATGGCATTCAACAAGCCTGCTTTGAAACATGGAAACAAACCTTCCTTGGTCAAGTAGAGAATAAAGATGAGGTCAATGAATACTTTGAAATGATCGTGAAGGGCCGTAAAAAAGGGAAGCATCTCCTCACCTATCATCAAAAAGAGGGTAATGAAGTATATCAAGTGTACTCGGAATCCCTTTACCGTGGAGCAGAACAGGTAGGTACAATCTTTGTACATCGGGACATTACGAAAGAATTCGAAGTCGATCAAATGAAATCAGAATTCGTCAGCACTGTCAGTCACGAGCTGCGTACACCTCTATCCAGTGTGTTGGGCTTTACAGAATTAATGCTGACGAAAGACTTGAAGCCGGAAAGAACGAAAAAATATTTAACGACAATCTATCAAGAAGCGAAGCGTCTAACGTCACTTATCAATGATTTCCTGGATGTCCAGCGTATGGAGTCCGGCCGCCAAACCTTTGAAAAAAAATTCGAGGATGTCATTCCAGTCATCCAGCATGTGATCGATACCCAAAAGGTCAATGCCCCTCTTCATTCTTTTAATGTAGCGAGGGAGACCGATTGTACGATTGTTCTTGGGGATAAAGACAAATTGTCACAGGCATTCACCAATCTGATCAGTAATGCCATCAAGTATTCTCCTGATGGGGGTACCGTTACGATCTATTTGCGGGAAGAAGAAGATAGTATTCTCATAGATATAAGAGATGAAGGGCTCGGCATACCAAATGAGGCGATTCCAAACTTATTCACCAAATTTTATCGTGTCGACAATTCTGATCGCAGAAGAATAGGAGGCACGGGCTTAGGTCTTACAATTGTGAAAGAAATCATCGAGACCCATGATGGGGAAATCACTGTCTCATCAGAGGAGGGGAAAGGAAGCGTGTTTACCATCCGCTTACCTCTTGTGACCATCCAAACCTTTAAAGAGGATGAACACTGCGGGAATGGGATGAATATTATCGTCATTGAAGACGATATCAATCTTGCATCCTTACTGAAAGCAGAGCTATCGGACAGTGGTTTCAAGGTGCAGCACACCCCGTCAGGAAATGAGGCCTTGAAAGAAATGAAGGAATCGAAGCCTGATGCCGTTGTCCTCGATATTATGCTTCAAGGGAATATGTCGGGCTGGGATGTACTTGAAAATATTAAATCGGACCATCATCTTGCGCAAGTGCCGATTATTATATCCTCCGCGTTAGATGAAAAAGAAAAAGGCCTCACTCTGGGAGCCAATGATTATTTAGTGAAACCATATCACCCTAGTAAGCTATCCAAAACGATCTTACATCTGTTGTTGAAAAAAGGGATGAACGGTGAGATTTTAGTTCCGGTTGAGGAGGAAACGTTTGAAAAAGAGTAAAATAAAAACCCCCTCACGGTCAATTCCGTGAGGGGGTTTCATTCTGTTATTTATTATTCATATCGTTACGAGTGATGATGCGATCGATCAATCCATAATCAAGGGCTCTTTCAGCCGTCATGAAGTTATCACGATCTGTATCTTTTGAAATCACATCAAGTGGTTGACCAGTGCGATCAGCAAGGATTTGATTCAGTTTTTCACGAAGGAATAGAATACGCTTCGCTGCGATTTCGATTTCCGTAGCTTGACCTTGAGCTCCACCAAGTGGTTGGTGAATCATCACTTCAGCGTTCGGAAGGGCTAATCGCTTACCTTTTGCACCTGCCGCAAGAAGGAACGCACCCATTGAAGCAGCCATACCGATACAAATCGTTTGTACATCAGGCTTGATGTATTGGATTGTATCGTAGATTGCCATACCCGCCGTGATGCTTCCGCCAGGAGAGTTTATGTAAATCGAAATATCCTTCTCCGGGTTTTCAGATTCAAGGAAAAGAAGTTGTGCTACAATGGAGTTTGCCACATTGTCATCAATGCCGCTTCCAAGCATGATTACACGGTCTTTCAATAAACGTGAATAAATGTCATACGCACGTTCGCCGCGGTTTGTTTGTTCAATTACTGTAGGAATTAAATTCATCCTCGTTCCTCCTTAGAAATCCTTTTTATTTTTCTGAATTACTTATTCACTTTGTACTGTTATCATACACCCATGGTCAATAAAGGTCAAACTAAACGCTTCCTTTATTACACTGTATATAAATCCTTTCTACATGATACCCATTCATTCCTTTTTTAAACGGGAGAGTGTTTGTAAAGTTTATGGTTTCAGTAGAAGTTTATTTCCTTTAAAAATAAGTGGATCCACCTTTAGATAAGTTACGGCGTGAAAAAAAAGACCGTTCCTTTCCGCGGGGAGGAAGTCGAGCCTCCTCGGGCGCTGCCCTGTGGGGTCTCGACTTTTCCTCTATTCCCGCAGGAGTCAATTGCCTTCCGCTTCAATCCACTCTGTGGTTCTATTTTATGAATGCCTAATTATAAGGATAGAAACTGAAAAACAAATTCTAATGCAGATCAAACTATCTACAAAGGAACTCCAATTAACTTTCATGTCTTTAAGAAACAACCATTTATGAGGTTAGGGCTTAAACAATAAAAATATTGCAAACAAGCATTTTCTGGCTTATAATATATATTCGTGACGGTTATTCATTTCATGCCCTCGTGGTGCAACGGATAGCACGTAAGATTCCGGTTCTTAAAATGGGGGTTCGATTCCCTCCGAGGGCGTATATTAATTCGAAGAGTTCCGGTGTTTGTGAAGAGTTTTTACAAACATGGGACTTTTTTGTTTTAAAGTTCTTTAATCAAATAGTTATTTACTAAGGTTTTAAACACACCGAAACTTTGAAAGTTGATTGTAGCGGAAGGTGCTCGACTCCTGCGGGAATAGCGGGAAAGTTGAGACCCCGCAGGGCAAAAGCCCGAGGAGGCTCAACTCACGCCCCGCGGAAAGCGAGCACCTGGAGCGGAAATCAACTACTGCTATCTTCGTGAAAGTTTTTGAGAGAAAAGACATATGTATAGTACAAACCCACCAACTACCAACGAATTCCCATTAACGAACCGCACATTTTATTGTAGAATAAATGAATGGGAGGTTAAGGATCATGAATTTGAAAGCAGGACTTTTTCAAAATCAACAATTAAAACTTCAAATGACGCAGCAGCTTTCTCAAGCCATCACCATCCTCCAATATTCTACGATGGAACTGAATGCTTATCTAGAAGCTAAGCAATTAGAGAATCCCCTTATACAATTAGAACCGCCAAAGCAAGACCACCTTCATCAACGAGAACCTCATACGTTTAAACGAAATGCCGGAAAGAACGAAAACACGGTGGATTGGTATGAATATGTATCAGTGCCAAAGAAGTCCCTTGCGGATGCACTATCTGTTCAATTAAATTTGAAATCGCTTACTTCTTCAGGAAGAAAGATAATGGAAGAATTAATATACAGCTTGGATGACAATGGTTATTTGAGAGTAGACGAAGAATCCTTTATTCATAAACATAGTTTGGAAATGGTTCAACTAGAAAACTATATTAATAAGGTACAAGAATTAGAACCAGCCGGTATAGGAGCGAGATCCCTGCAGGAGTGCATATCCCTTCAGCTGCAGAGGAAAGCTAATGTTCCTCCTCTGGTTACGATGATTGTTGATAATCATTTTCAAGATTTTGCTGAAAAAAAGTGGAAAGCAATCGCCAAGGATCTTTCGGTTGAACTAAAAGACATCCAACAAGCGGCTGACTTCATTCAGCATTGCAATCCGAGACCCGGCTCAAAATATTCTCAGCATATCGCTGAATACATTATTCCTGAGCTGGTCGTGAAAGTGATCGACGGACATACCGTGGCCGTATCCTTGTATGATGGGACAACCATTAACGTCACATATAATGAAGAGTACACAGATTTCCTTGAGCATCACCCTGATAAGGAAGTCCAGTCTTATCTACAGGAAAAAGAGCAGGACTTCCAGTGGCTGCTGCAAAGTTTAAGGCAGCGAAAGCAGACAATCCTGAAAGTAGGGAAAATGCTTGCTGAGAAGCAAAAATCCTTCTTTCTTAAAGGCCCATCAGCCATCCAGCCTTTGACCTTGAAGCAGGTGGCCGATGAAATCGATGTTCATGAATCCACTATAAGCCGGGCTGTAAAAGGAAAGTATATGCAAACACCTTATGGAATTTATGAATTGAAGTATTTCTTCACTTCAGCAATCAAATCCGTCAAGCATGAGGATTCCGAAAAAGCATCTGCGACGAGCGTGAAGAATGTGCTGCAAAAGCTGATCGATGAAGAAGACAAGAAGAAGCCACTATCAGACCAGAAAATTGTCAATCTTTTATTGGATAAAGGTTATGATGTATCAAGAAGGACGATTGCTAAATACCGCGATCAATTAGGGATTGCTTCTTCCACGATGAGGAAGAGGTATGAATAAATGAATGTATTAGTGGTTGTATCAAGTACAACCACCGACTACCAAGCTGGCGCTCCTACAACTAAACAAAGCGAGGCAACAACATGAACCAAGTCCTACTCTATACGCGAAACCAATGCGGACTATGTGAAGACGCAAAAATCACCTTGAAACTACTTCAGGATGAGATGGGGTTTTCCATTGAAGAAAGAAATATAGATAAAAATGATGAACTGACCGAACGTTTCGGATTGATGATTCCTGTCGTGGAACTGAACGGGGAAATCCTCCAGTATGGGCAAATTGATTATTTTACGCTCAGCAAGCGTTTACATGAAAAAACCCGATAGTTTCTAGTTGAATTACGATTCATACCCTGATAAAATGAACTTTGAAAGCAGGGATGAATTTTTTTTGGAGGTAGTGGGACATAATATGTCTAGGTGGGACTTTTATAGTCCATCACATCCACGCACTTCATTTGAAGGAGCTTTTCTATATGGAATCTTTAATTGACATACAAAAGCGATTATTACCTGACCTGCTTGAAGTTATGCAAAAAAGGCATCAAATTCTTCGTTCCATCCGGTTCATGCAGCCTGTCGGACGCAGAAGTCTTGCTCTGAACATGGGCATGACCGAACGTGTACTGAGAAGCGAAGTGGAGTTCCTGAACAACCAAGATCTCATTGATATCAAAACCTCTGGAATGATCATGACGGAGGATGGCATTCAGCTTTTGGAAAGCCTTGAAAGCATGATGAGGGAAGTTTCGGGAATCAACGTAATGGAGCAGGAATTAAAATCTTTACTTAATCTTCATGAAATTGTAATCGTTCCTGGGAATAGTGATGAGTCTCCTTGGGTAAAAGAAGAATTAGGGCGTGCATCAGCTTCTAGTATGAAACGCCGCCTGAAAGGAAATACTATCATCGCTGTGACTGGAGGCTCGACGATGGCCGCTGTAGCAGAGATGCTTACACCGGATTTCTCTGACGATACCTTGTTTGTTCCTGCTCGGGGTGGAATTGGAGAAGACGTTAAAAACCAGGCTAACACCATATGTGCCAAGATGGCTGAGCATACGAGAACGCGGCATCGTGTTTTATATGTGCCGGATCAGGTTAGTAAAGAAGTATACAAGTCCTTCTTGAAAGAACCGATGATCAAAGAAGTTTTGAATTTGATCAAATCGGCTAACATGGTTCTCCATGGGATTGGGGATGCTATCACAATGGCCGAAAGACGAAAGACCACTGATGAGGACTTTGAGAAAATCACAGATGGTCATGCTGTCGGGGAGGCATTTGGGTATTATTTTAACGAAGCGGGTGAAGTGGTACATAAGGTGCCAACGATCGGCCTGCAATTAGAAGATTTAAGTCACATCGAAAGCGTCATCGCCGTCGCAGGCGGCAACTCGAAAGCGAAAGCGATTCGGGCGTATATGAAGAGTGCTCCACCGAAAACCGTGCTTATCACGGATGAGGGAGCTGCGAGAGAGCTTTTAAAAGGGTAAGCCCTTTTGAAATATAAAAAATCATCCTTAACTATCTAAAGGAGGAAATTATTCATGGCAACAAAAATTGGTATTAACGGATTTGGACGTATCGGACGTAATGTATTCCGTGCAGCACTTAAAAATAATGACGTAGAGGTAGTAGCAGTTAATGACTTAACTGATGCAAACATGCTTGCTCACCTTTTACAATATGATACAGTTCACGGAACTCTTCAAGAGAAAGTAACTGTTGACGGTGACTACCTTGTAGTTGGCGGTAAAAAAGTAAAAGTATTAGCTGAGCGCGATCCTGCTCAACTTGGTTGGGGAGATCTTGGTGTAGATATCGTTGTTGAATCTACTGGACGTTTCACAAAGCGTGCTGACGCTGCGAAACATATCGAAGCTGGTGCGAAGAAAGTCATCATTTCTGCTCCTGCATCAGATGAAGACATCACAGTGGTTATGGGTGTTAACGAAGACAAGTATGATGCGGCTAGCCACGATGTTATCTCTAATGCTTCTTGTACAACAAACTGCTTAGCGCCATTCGCTAAAGTTCTTAACGATAAATTCGGAATCAAGCGTGGAATGATGACAACAATTCACTCTTACACAAACGACCAACAAATCTTAGACTTACCACATAAAGATTACCGTCGTGCACGTGCAGCTGCTGAGAACATGATTCCAACAACTACAGGTGCTGCGAAAGCTGTATCTCTTGTTCTTCCTGAGCTTAAAGGGAAACTGAACGGTGGAGCGGTTCGTGTTCCAACTCCAAACGTTTCTCTAGTAGACTTAGTAGCTGAACTTGATAAAAACGTAACAGCTGAAGATGTGAATGCTGCGCTTAAAGAAGCGGCTGAAGGCGATCTTAAAGGAATCCTTGCTTACAGCGAAGAGCCTTTAGTATCAACTGATTACAACGGTAGCCCGGCATCTTCTACAATCGACGCATTATCTACAATGGTTCTAGAAGACAACATGGTAAAAGTTATCTCTTGGTATGACAACGAGAGCGGATACTCTAACCGTGTAGTTGACCTTGCAGGTTATATCGCTTCTAAAGGACTTTAATCGATAAAATTTTGTAAATTGACATCATTAGCATGGTGATTGATGGATAAATTTTGTCCCGCCATCTATAATGAAGATGTGATGAAGGGGAGCGGGGAAGATTCCCCTCTCCCTTTTCTTATTGCTATTTCTATTTTTTTTGAAAAAGATGTAGAAATTGAAAACTAAAGGAGGCCTTTTACGATGAACAAAAAGTCGATTAAAGATGTCGATGTAAGAGGAAAACGCGTATTTTGCCGTGTAGACTTCAATGTACCGATGTCTGAAGGCAAGATTACAGATGAAACTCGTATTCAAGCTGCTCTTCCTACTATCAAGTACTTAGTGGATGGCGGAGCGAAAGTCATTCTGGCTAGTCACTTAGGTCGTCCTAAAGGTGAAGTGGTGGAAGGGCTGCGCTTAACCCCGGTAGCCGAAAGACTTTCCGAACTTCTTGGGAAAAATGTATCTAAAGCGGATGAAGCTTATGGTGAAGCTGTTCAATCCAAGATCAGCGACATGTCCGAAGGCGACGTTCTGGTACTGGAAAACGTCCGTTTCTACCCGGGAGAAACTAAGAATGATCCTGAACTCGCAAAAGAATTTGCAGCTCTGGCTGATCTTTATGTAAACGATGCATTTGGTGCCGCTCACCGTGCTCATGCTTCTACTGAAGGAATTGCCAAGCACCTTCCCGCTGTAGCAGGCCTTCTAATGGAGAAAGAGCTGGACGTATTAGGAAAAGCTCTATCTAACCCTGAACGCCCATTTACAGCGATCGTTGGTGGAGCAAAAGTAAAAGATAAAATCGGTGTCATTGACAACCTATTAGATAAAGTGGACAACCTGATCATTGGTGGAGGACTTGCTTACACATTTGTGAAAGCCCAAGGCCATGAGGTAGGGAAATCCCTTCTTGAAGAAGACAAGATTGATTTAGCGAAGCAATTCATGAAAAAAGCAGAGGATAAAGGCGTCAAATTCCTTATGCCTGTTGATGTAGTCGTTGCTGATGACTTCTCAAATGATGCAAATACGAAGGAAGTGGATATCGATTCGATTCCTTCTGATTGGGAAGCACTTGATATCGGGCCTAAAACTAGAGCGTTATTCCAGGATACGATCAAAAGCTCTAAGCTTGTAATCTGGAACGGACCGATGGGTGTATTCGAATTAGAAACATTTGCAAATGGAACGAAAGCCGTAGCGGAGGCGTTAGCCGATGCAACAGATACATATTCTGTTATCGGTGGCGGTGACTCTGCAGCAGCCGTTGAAAAATTCGGCTATGCTGACAAGATGAGTCATATTTCTACAGGTGGTGGAGCTTCACTAGAGTTCATGGAAGGAAAAGAACTTCCTGGAGTAGTGGCTCTTAACGATAAATAATCGCTTTTCAAAGACCAACAATTTTTGGAACCGATTATAAAACAGAAAGGATGAGTACAATGCGTAAACCGATCATTGCAGGTAACTGGAAAATGAACAAAACGCTATCGGAAGCAAAATCTTTTACTGAAGAAGTACAAGGATTAGTTCCTGATCAAGAGGTTGTCGATTCTGTCATTTGTTCTCCAGCTCTATTTTTAGAAAGCTTAGTGAACATTTCAAAAGAATACAAGGTAGAAATTGGTGCTCAAAATATGCACTTCGAAGAAAACGGAGCATTCACAGGGGAAGTCAGTCCTGTAGCGCTTTCTGATTTAGGCGTAAAGTATGTCATCCTTGGACACTCAGAGCGTCGTGAAATGTTCAATGAAACAGACGAGTCAGTGAACAAAAAGACTCTTGCTGCTTTCAAAAACGGCTTAACTCCAATCGTTTGTGTAGGGGAGACGCTCGAGCAACGCGAAAACAACGAAACGAAAGATCTTGTAGGCAGCCAAGTGAAAAAAGCACTTGCCGGTCTATCAGCAGATCAAGTGAAACACACTGTCATTGCTTATGAGCCAATCTGGGCAATCGGAACAGGTAAATCGTCTACAGCCGAAGATGCGAACGAAGTATGTGCTCATATCCGTCAAGTGGTTGCAGGAGAATTTTCTCAAGAAGCAGCAGACGCAGTGAGAATTCAATACGGCGGTAGTGTAAAACCTAACAATATTAAAGAATACATGGCCCAATCAGATATCGATGGTGCCCTTGTAGGTGGAGCAAGCCTTGAACCACAAAGCTTCTTGCAGCTTTTAGAAGGGGCAAGCACACATGAGTAAGTCACCAGTAGCGTTAATCATCTTAGATGGTTTTGCTTGCCGTAACACAAAAGAAGGAAACGCTGTAGCCCAAGCGAACAAGCCGAACTTTGATCGTTTGTGGAATCAGTACCCTCACAATCAATTAACTGCAAGTGGCGAAGCAGTAGGGCTTCCTGAAGGACAAATGGGGAATTCCGAAGTGGGTCACTTAAATATTGGTGCCGGACGAATCGTGTACCAAAGCTTAACCCGTGTGAATTTAGCGATTCGTGAAGGTGAATTCGAAACGAATGCCACTTTCCTTGATGCGATCAATCACGCGAAAGCAAAAGGAACGAATCTTCATATCTTTGGACTTCTTTCTGATGGAGGGGTTCACAGTCACATTGAACATCTTTATGCTCTTCTTGGTTTAGCAGCAAAAGAAGGCATTAAGAATGTGTATGTTCATGCTTTCCTTGATGGACGTGACGTTGGACCGCAAACAGCGAAAGGGTACATCCAGGATGCCGAAGCGAAAATGAAAGAAATCGGTGTGGGTCAATTTGCTACGATTTCTGGTCGTTACTATTCCATGGACCGTGACAAGCGCTGGGAACGTGTTGAGAAATCCTACCGTGCCATGGTATACGGCGAAGGCCCAAGCTATCATGATCCGATGGAACTTGTGAACGATTCATACGAAAATGGTATCTATGATGAATTCGTCATTCCATCTGTTATGACAAAAGAAAACGGAGAGCCGGTTGCAACGATTAAAGACGATGATGCTGTGATTTTTTACAACTTCCGTCCTGATCGTGCGATTCAAATATCGAATACATTTGCGAATGCAGACTTCCGTTCATTTGAGCGTGGAGAGAAGCATCCGAAGAACCTTCACTTTGTCTGCTTAACGCGATTCAGTGAAACGGTAAATGGATTTGTTGCATTCAAACCGACAAATCTTGATAATACACTCGGAGAAGTCCTTTCCCAAAACGGACTGAAGCAATTGCGTATCGCCGAGACGGAGAAATATCCTCATGTCACCTTCTTTATGAGCGGTGGTCGTGAAGAGGAATTCCCGGGGGAAAAACGGATCCTGATCGATTCTCCTAAAGTGGCAACGTATGACCTGAAGCCTGAAATGAGCGCGTATGAAGTGACGGATGCCTTACTTGAAGAGATCCGTGAAGACCGTCAGGATGCAATTATCCTGAACTTTGCAAACCCTGACATGGTCGGGCACTCAGGTATGCTTGAGCCGACGATCAAAGCGGTTGAAACAGTCGATGAGTGCCTTGGGAAAATCATTGACCTCATCACTGAAAAAGGTGGAACAGCCATCATAACAGCAGACCACGGGAATGCAGATGAAGTTCTGACCGAAGAAGGTAAACCTATGACGGCTCACACGACGAACCCGGTTCCCGTCATCGTCACGAAAGAAGGAATCGAGCTTCGTGAAGGTGGAAAGCTAGGAGACCTTGCACCAACTATGCTAGATTTATTAAATGTTAATCAACCAGCTGAAATGACTGGAAAATCACTAATTAAAAAATAAGGAGAGATTCTAAATGCCATTTATTACAGACGTATACGCTCGTGAAGTATTGGATTCACGCGGTAACCCAACAATTGAAGTAGAAGTATATACACAATCAGGTGCTTTCGGACGCGCACTAGTTCCATCTGGAGCTTCAACTGGTGAATACGAAGCAGTTGAACTTCGTGACGGTGAAAAAGGCCGCTACCTTGGTAAAGGGGTACAAAAAGCAGTTGATAACGTAAACAACGAAATCGCTGAAGAACTGATCGGTTATGACATCACTGAGCAAGTAGCAATCGACCAGGCAATGATCGCTCTTGACGGTACAGAAAACAAAGGCAAACTGGGTGCGAATGCAATCCTTGGTGTATCCATGGCTGTTGCTCGTGCAGCTGCTGACTTCTTCGGAGTGGAATTATACCAATACCTTGGCGGATTCAACGCGAAGCAACTTCCAGTGCCAATGATGAACATCGTTAATGGTGGAGAGCACGCTGACAACAACGTAGACATCCAGGAATTCATGATCATGCCTGTAGGAGCTTCTACATTTAAAGAAGGTCTGCGCATGGGTACAGAAATCTTCCACAGCCTTAAATCGGTTCTTAAAGGTAAAGGCTACAACACTGCAGTAGGTGACGAAGGTGGATTCGCTCCAAACCTTAAGTCAAACGAAGAGGCACTATCTACAATTATTGAAGCAATCGAAAAAGCTGGTTACAAGCCAGGAGAAGAAGTTCTTCTTGCTATGGACGTTGCAGCTTCTGAAATCTACAACAAAGAAGACGGTAAGTACCATCTTTCTGGAGAAGGCGTTGTCCGTTCATCTGCAGAAATGGTTGATTGGTATGAAGAAATGTGCAACAAATATCCAATCGTTTCCATCGAAGACGGTCTTGACGAAAACGACTGGGATGGTTTCAAACTTCTGACTGAGCGTATCGGTAAGAAAGTTCAGCTAGTTGGGGATGACTTATTCGTTACAAACACAACTAAGCTTTCTCAAGGTATCGAGCAGGGTATCGGTAACTCCATCCTGATCAAAGTGAACCAAATCGGTACACTTACTGAAACATTCGATGCAATCGAAATGGCGAAACGCGCTGGTTACACAGCGGTCATCTCTCACCGTTCTGGTGAAACAGAAGACAGCACAATCGCTGACATTGCAGTAGCAACAAACGCTGGTCAAATCAAGACAGGTGCACCATCACGTACAGACCGCGTAGCGAAATACAACCAACTTCTTCGTATCGAAGATCAATTAGCTCACACAGCTCAATATCTTGGAGCGAAAACATTCTATAACGTAAATCGCTAATACAAGCAATTCGAAAAGCAGCCCCGTCTTTGGATGGGGCTGCTTTTTTGACATGAATGGCATTATTATATCTATAATCAACAACCAAAGTTGCCAAGATACGTTACAATTAATAGGTTTTTAGCTAAAAAAGGACCTTGACAAGCTAAAGAAGAACGATTCAAAGTAGATGTACTCCATTTTAAATATTTCTACATGGATAAGACTTACCCAGGTGACTTTTTGAGGTGGTGGGTCGATGGAACCCCAGCCGGTTTTGGTAAAAATACGGCCGAAATCACCCAGAATCCAGCCGATTAACATATAATCCCAAAAACGAAATGCACATCGAATCCTATTCTACACCTACGCACACTCTAATTCTTAATTCATAACCAACTCTTTCCACAATTCAAACAATATTACCTTGTCCACTTCACAATCCCTATGGTAAACTAGTAGTAATGTTATGTTCGTATCAGGAGGTGGGACTCATGCACACTTTATTAGTCACTTTACTTATTATTGTATCAATCGCACTTATCGCCATTGTATTACTTCAGTCAGGTAAAAGTGCTGGACTTTCAGGGGCCATCTCTGGTGGTGCAGAACAACTTTTCGGAAAACAAAAAGCTCGTGGTATTGACTTAGTACTGCACAGAATTACAATCGTATTATCGGTACTATTCTTCGTACTAACCATTGCCATCGTAGCTATCTAATACGTACAAAAACCTGATCATTAAGGTCAGGTTTTTTTATTTAAATAGGTTTTTTCTTAAAGATTGTTTGGTTACCTATGATCTGCCCAGGGTGTGCTTGATGGTGAGGGTGTTCGTGGCAGAGCTTAATAGAGACAAAAAACACTCGAAAGAATTAGTGTTTAAAGTTGAAATCCACCATTACATACGATGACTGTTTTAATAAAATGTAACCTGTTTTTATTAGCTTATAATCTCAAGCTTTAAAAGTTGATTGGAGCGGAAGGTGCTCGACTCCTGCGGGAATAGCGGGAAAGTACGAAAAGCGTAGGCGGCTCGCACAGCCCCGACAAGCATAAGATGAATGGGCCTAGAAGGCGTTCTTTGCCTTCTTGGACCATTTAGCTTATGACCTCGAGGGGCTAGCCACCGGAGCTGGAAAGTTGAGACCCCACAGGGCAAAGCCCGAGGAGGCTCAACTCACGCCCCGCGGAAAGCGAGCACCTGAAGCGGAAATCAACCAGCACTCACTCTTTCGCCGGGAATCATGCAAAAGAGCTTTGAAGCAAAAACTATACTTTTTTTTAAGCGAAATATTGGATTGTCTGACCAATGTTTGCTAAAAATAGAGAAGAAGAGTGGTTTAAACGATCGTTTAACTGTACGAAGCCTGTAATATCAAGCTTCCGTCATTACTATTCAAACGTTTGTTTAACAAAAAAACCACTGAAATCTGATTACATAACAAAATCATTTAAACAACTGTTTAACAGAAAGGAGCCTTTAAAATCAAGGCTTCTCTCAGCTAATCAAACGTTTGTTTAAAATGAGATAAAAGGAGTTACTAGCTATGAAAACCGTATTACCAAAACCATTTACATTTGAAGCAGGTCCCCGTGCCGTCCTGTTACTGCACGGATTCACAGGAAACTCAGCTGACGTCCGGATGCTTGGCCGTTTCTTAGAAAAGAAAGGTTATTCATCCCATGCCCCTCACTATAAAGGACATGGTGTACCGCCGGAAGAATTGGTTCATACAGGGCCAGAAGATTGGTGGCAGGATGTCATGGACGGATATGAGCTTTTAAAGAGTAAGGGATATGAAGAGATCGCGGTTGCCGGCCTTTCCCTTGGAGGGGTATTTTCTCTTAAATTAGGTTACACTGTACCTGTAAAGGGTATTGTCCCTATGTGTGCACCGATGTATATAAAAAGTGAAGAAGTCATGTATAAAGGGGTCGTAGATTACGCCCGTGAATTTAAGAAATTTGAAGGAAAACCTGAAGAACAAATTGAAAAAGAAATAGAAGAGTTTAAGAAAACGCCGATGAATACATTGAAGGCCCTGCAGGAATTGATTGCAGACGTGCGCGAAAATGTGGATATGATCTATTCACCGACGTTCGTAGTACAAGCAAGGCATGACCATATGATCAATACGGATTCTGCGAATATCATCTATGATAACGTTGAATCTGATGACAAAGACATTAAGTGGTACGAAGAGTCCGGTCATGTGATTACATTAGATAAAGAAAAAGAACAGCTTCATGAAGACGTCTACGGTTTCTTGGAGAAATTAGATTGGACGGTTTGATGAATTCGATGATCAGGAGGGATTGTCATGGACGAAAATATTAAAGAGCATGTGGATAGGCTCCTTTCCTACATGAAGGAAGAAGCATACAAGCCATTGACGGTACAGGAGCTTGAAGAAGCATTCGGCATTGAAGGATCCACGAACTTCAAGGAATTCGTAAAGGCTCTTGTCGTAATGGAAGAGAAAGGGCTGGTTGTACGCACAAGAAGTAATCGCTACGGCTTACCTGAAAAAATGAATCTGGTAAGAGGGAAAGTATCCGCTCATGCAAAAGGATTTGCGTTTGTGATACCGGAAGAATCAGGAATGGACGATATCTTCATCCCTCCTAATGAAACGAATAACGCCATGCACGGCGATATAGTATTAGTAAGAGTGTCCACTTCTTCTTCAGGTTCCAGAAGAGAAGGAACCGTTGTAAGAATCGTAGAGCGCGGTGTCGACCAAATGGTTGGGACGTTCACGGAAAGTAAACATTTTGGATTCGTCATTCCGGATGATAAGAAGTTTGCGAGTGATATCTTTATCCCAAAGTCTGCTCAAATGGGTGCAACGGAAGGACATAAGGTCGTCGTGAAATTAACTTCCTATCCTGAAGGGCGCAAGAGTGCAGAGGGTGAGGTCATTGAAATCCTTGGTCATAAAAATGATCCCGGAGTCGATATTCTCTCTATCATCCATAAACACGGGATTGACATCGAATTCCCTGAAGAAGTCATGGATCAGGCGAATAATGTGCCAAGTGAAATCGATGAATCAGAAATCCCGAATCGAAAAGACCTGCGTGACCAGACGATTGTGACGATCGATGGTGCTGACGCCAAGGACTTGGACGATGCTGTGACTGTAACGAAGCTTGCCAATGGAAACTATAAGCTTGGGGTACATATTGCTGACGTAACGTACTATGTAAAAGAAAGCTCTCCAATTGACCAGGAAGCTTTTGATAGAGGTACATCCGTATACTTGGTGGACCGGGTCATCCCAATGATTCCGCACCGATTATCAAACGGTATATGTTCTCTTAATCCCAAGGTGGACCGTTTGACTCTATCATGTGATATGGAGATTTCACCTGACGGGGATATCGTGAAACACGAAATCTTCCAAAGCGTCATTAAGACAACCGAACGAATGACATATTCAGATGTGAATAAGATTCTTGTAGATAAAGATGAAGAACTTCGGAAAAAATACGAGCCTTTGGTACCGATGTTCGAGGAAATGGAAGACTTGGCACAGGTTCTCCGTACGAAACGCATGAAGCGTGGAGCCATCGACTTTGATTTCAAAGAAGCGAAAGTGCTTGTAGATGAAGAAGGGGAACCGACCGATGTGGTCCTGCGTGAACGTTCAGTAGCCGAAAAGCTGATCGAAGAGTTCATGTTAGTGGCGAACGAAACGGTTGCTGAGCATTTCCACTGGATGGAAGTACCGTTCATCTATCGTATCCATGAAGATCCGAAAGAAGATAAGCTGCAGCGCTTCTTCGAATTTATTACAAATTTCGGCTTGATTGTAAAAGGAACAGCTAATTCAATTCATCCACGGGCTCTTCAGGAAATTGTCGAAGATGTTCAGGGACAGCCGGAAGAAATGGTTGTATCGACGATGATGCTGCGTTCCATGCAGCAAGCGAAATACGATCCTGAAAGCTTAGGTCACTTTGGACTGGCAACAGAGTTCTATACTCATTTCACCTCACCGATCCGTCGTTACCCTGACTTGATTGTCCATCGCTTAATCAGGACTTACCTGATTGAAGGCAAGGTTGATCAAGCAACACGGGAAAAATGGGGTGCCCAAATGGGTCATATCGCTGAGCACACGTCAAGCCGCGAACGCCGTGCAGTGGATGCAGAACGTGAGACCGATGAGCTGAAAAAAGCAGAGTATATGGAAGACAAAGTGGGAGAAGAGTACGACGGTATCATCAGTTCCGTCACGAACTTCGGAATGTTTGTCGAACTCCCTAACACAATTGAAGGTCTTGTCCATGTGAGCTATATGACGGACGACTACTACCGGTTTGATGAGCGTCATCTTGCCATGATTGGTGAAAGAACCGCAAACGTATTCCGGATCGGAGACGAGATCACCGTTCGTGTCGTGAGCGTCAATAAAGATGAGCGTGCCATCGACTTTGAAATCGTAGGAATGAAGAATAATCGCAAGGAACGTGAAGACCGTGTCCGCTCGATCCGCACTGATAAAGGGAAATCGGACCGGGGGAAATCGAATCGATCTTCAGACCGAAAAAAGGACGGGGAATGGTCAACGCGTCCACCGAAAAACAACAAGAAGAAAAAGACGAATAAGAAACACTTTGAAAATGCGCCTCGAAGCAAACGCAAAAAGAAGAAATAAAGGTTCAGGAGCAATGGGATAACCTTTGCTCCTTTTCTTTTCCAAGTGTAACAATACAATTTTTCTAAGAAATATGAGATAATAATGAGTAAACCAGCGATGACTAGGGGGATTCCAATGCCAAAGGGAGAAGGCAAACTTATTGCCCAAAATAAAAAGGCGCGTCATGACTATGCCGTAGAAGAAACATATGAGGCGGGTCTTGTGCTGCAGGGAACTGAAATCAAAGCGATCCGTGGCGGTCGCGTGAACTTGAAAGATTCTTTTGCCCGTGTTCAAAATGGAGAAATTTTCGTTCATAATATGCACATCAGTCCATATGAACAGGGAAATCGATTTAATCACGAACCTCTCAGAACACGTAAGCTATTGCTTCATAAAAAGCAAATCAATAAACTGATCGGTGATTCGAAGGAAGCAGGATATAGTATCGTTCCGTTAAAGCTTTACATCAAAAATGGTGTAGCCAAGCTTCTGATCGGTCTTGCCCGTGGTAAGAAAAAGTATGACAAACGTGAAGATTTGAAACGAAAAGAAGCAAATCGCTCTATCCAGAGAGAACTGGCTCAGCGTCAAAAAGGGATGTAATTGTACAGATTTCCGGAATCTGACATTTGCAATTATCTCAGGATTTGTTATACTAATAGATGTCGCGAGGTAATCTTGTGGCTGTAAGAACAATTGAATAAGTGACTTACACGCTGAACTTATTCTTTCCCGTTCTTCCCTTTCTATCATGGGGACGTTACGGATTCGACAGGGATAGTTCGAGCTTAGGTTGCGAGCCGTGGGGATCGTCCACGATAAAACGTCAAAGCCAATAATAACTGGCAAAACTAACAATAACTTAGCTTTAGCTGCATAATAGCGCTTTAGCTGTTCCTCCCTCCATCGCCTATGTGGTAGGGTAAGGGACTCACTCTTAGTAGGCTACGCCGGAGTCCACCGTCTGAGGACAAAGGAAGAGAACAATCAGACTAGCTGCACGGACGCCCGTCGATAGGCAGAAGCTGCAGTGAACTTGCGAATATATCGACTACGCTCGTAGACGCTTAAGTGGCGATGTTTCTGGACGTGGGTTCGATTAGTTATAGTCGCCTTATGTGGCAACACATAAGTGAAAATTTGGCTTTATCGGTGAAACCTAAGTCACACACAGTGTGATAAGGCAATGCCGAGCGGTATGTGGAGCAATCCAACAGCCGTGTATCGACTTATAGGCTGCCGAACCTCGGTAGTACTAGGATGCGGAATTTATATCTCTCAACAGATAAATTTATATTTCGCATAATACGCCAAAGGACCTCTACTACAGGTTCAAGATATAGTCAGTGCCATGTCGAAAGCATGGAAGTGCACGTCCCACCGTCTCCACCAAATACATATTTGGTGGTTTTTTATTTTGATTAATAAGTTTTTCAAAAATAATTTTGTAAGTATCTTTAGGTACAACCGTTATTTCGCAGGAATCTAAGGAGTTACCCTCATCATATATTAGAGATCTGTGTGCCAGAGATCAATAGTGACAACAAGCAATTGAATAAACAGGATTTCTACTATACCAGCTAAAATTTACCCGCAGAACACTTTGAAAATGCTCTTGTTAAAACGTGTAGGGATTAAAATTTGTCTACTTTAAGACTCATACTTGGAAAGTTGATTGGAGCGGAAATCAACTACTACTCGCTTTATCAAGACATCAAAGTTAGCGAAACACGCTCTTAATTTTCCCAATAATCAACCTATAAACCGCTCTCAAAATTATTCTCAAATAATTTTGAGAGTTATTTTTTTGAGTTGTGAGCATTTCTTTCCAACATTGTTACCGTTCTGTGAATAAACTTCGACGAAATTTCGAAAATCTGTTTAAAGTTGAGTGAAACAAGGGTACCTTTTAATAGAATTTGATAGTATAGGTCTACAGTGATAAATCCGACATAAAGGAAGGTGATTTCCCTATGTTTAATAAATTCAAGCCATACTTGATTGTGTTGATCAGTCTGGTTTCATTATTTTTCATCATTATATTCAGTTCGGGAAGTGAAATGATCATTCTCGATCCGAAAGGGCCGGTAGGGGCCGTTCAGAAAGATCTGATCATGCTGTCAATCTACTATATGCTTGGCATTATGGTTGTCGTTCTTTCCTTCTTTACTGTTATTCTCCTAAAATATCGAAGCAGTAAAAAGGATAGTGATTACAAGCCCGAAATGCACGGGAGTACAAAATTAGAAATTATATGGACGCTTATTCCTGTATTGATTGTTATTGCTTTGTCTATCCCAAATACAAAGGCATTATATGAATTAAGGGAAGCTCCTAAAGCCACGGCACATAAAGATCCGATTGTAATCCATGCCACTGCTGCTGATTGGAAGTGGATCTTCAGTTATCCGGAAGAAGGTATTGAGACGGTCAACTATGTCAATGTACCAGAAGACCATCCCATTTTATTCAAGGTGACGGCTGCAGATTCCATGGCTTCTTTCTGGGTGCCGCAAATCGGCGGACAGATTTATGGGATGCCTGGAATGGTGAATGATTTATACTTACAGGCTGATGAGCCGGGTACCTATGATGGTAGAAACTCAAACTTCACTGGTGAAGGAATGACCCACCAAAAGTTTGATTTTGTTGCGTTGGAAGAAGAGAAGTATAGAGAGTGGGTAAAAGACTCTCAGGAAAATGAGCCGAAATTGACGGAAGAGACATATGAAAAGCTCATGCTGCCTGACACAGTTGATGAAATGACCTTTTCATCCACTCATTTAGCCTTTGTCGACCATGGGAAGAACTCTGAATATGCCATGGCGATCCGTGAGAAGTATGGCGTTGAGGCATCTTCACATGGTGCAGATAAAGAGGCAAAGTCAAGTCATGGAAATCACGGTGACCATGGAGACATGGAGGATCATGATAACCATGAAGAGCATGGGGACATGAAAGAACATGAAGGCCATGACGATGAAGAGCATAAAGACCACGAAAATAACGAAGGACATGAGCACTAAGAAAGGAGGACTCTAGATGTTTGATTTTATTAAAGATAATTTAATCCTCAATGATCCGTTGATTCTTGGAGCCAACATTTCAATCGTTTTCACCGTAATTGGGATCGTCGCGACCCTTACGTACTTTAAAAAATGGAAATGGCTGTGGAATGACTGGATCACGAGTGTTGATCATAAAAAAATAGGTATCATGTATATTATTGCTGCATTGATCATGCTCTTCCGCGGAGGAGTCGATGCACTTTTAATGAGGGCGCAGTTAACGGTGCCCAATAATGAATTTTTATCATCACAGCACTACAATGAAATCTTTACGACTCATGGTACGATCATGATTCTATTCATGGCGATGCCATTCTTACTTGGACTAATGAACGTCGTAGTCCCTCTCCAAATCGGTGCAAGGGACGTCGCATTCCCATTCCTGAACAACTTAAGTTTTTGGTCATTCATGTTTGGGGCGATTCTTTTCAATATGTCGTTCGTATTCGGTGGATCACCGGATGCAGGTTGGACGAACTACGCACCACTGGCAATTGAAGGAAGTCCTGGACCGGGAATTAACTATTACCTCCTTGGCTTGCAGATTTCCGGAATTGGTACATTATTAACGGGGATTAACTTTGTTGTTACGATTATTAAAATGCGTGCACCAGGCATGACGCTTCTTCGTATGCCGATGTTCACGTGGACGACATTGATCACAGCATTCATCATCGTATTTGCTTTCCCGATCTTAACGGTGACATTAGCGTTGATGACATTTGACCGATTATTCGGTACGCATTTCTTCACCCTGACAGACGGCGGGAATCCGATGCTTTGGTCGAATTTATTCTGGCTATGGGGACACCCGGAAGTATATATCGTTATCTTGCCTGCTTTCGGTATTTTTTCAGAAATCATTGCTACATTTGCAAGAAAAACATTGTTTGGTTATAAATCGATGATTATCTCACTTGTAGCCATTTCAGGATTAAGCTTCGTTGTGTGGGTTCACCACTTCTTTACAATGGGGGGCAGCGCTGCGGTTAACAGTGTATTCTCGATTTCGACGATGGCAATCGCCATACCGACCGGGATCAAGATATTCAACTGGTTGGGTACTCTTTACAAGGGACGGATTGAATTTACAGTCGCCATGATGTGGTCGGTTGCGTTCATTCCGACATTCCTGATTGGTGGAGTGACAGGGGTCATGCTCGGTATGGCCGCAGCAGATTTCCAGTATCACAATAACTACTTCCTGGTTGCTCATTTTCACTACACGCTGATTGCCGGCGTAGTGTTTGCCTGCTTCGCGGGACTTGTATATTGGTATCCAAAAATGTTTGGACATAAGATGAATGAACGCATAGGGAAATGGGCTTTCTGGTTTTTCTCTATCGGTTTCAATGTTTGTTTCTTACCACAATTCGTCTTAGGATTTTCCGGTATGCCAAGACGTGTGTACACGTACGGACCGGAAGATGGCTGGACAGCATTGAATGTCATCTCTTCCGTAGGGGCATTCGGAATGGGCGTAGGATTCATGATCATCGTCTATAACGTTTACTATAGCTATCGTTTTGCGAAACGGGAACTATCCGGGGACGCTTGGGATGGACGTACACTTGAATGGGCGACTAGCTCTGCCATTCCACCTCATTATAACTTCGCTCATGTTCCTGAAGTGAAAAGTGCGGATGCATTTTACTATATGAAACAAGAAAGCAAAGAATCAGGTAAGCCTGAAAAGGTGGGGTATAAACCGATTCATATGCCGAGCAATGCAGGGACACCATTCATCATGTCCGGGTTATTCTTCGTTGGAGGATTCGGCTTGGTGTTTGAACTGTGGTGGATGGCGATTCTTGCCCTTATTGGTATCTTCGGATGCATGGCTTACCGCTCACTATTTTCACACAAACAGGATGCTGGTTACTACGTAAGTGTGGAAGAAATAGAAAAAACTGAAAATCCGTATAAGAGGGAGGCGTGAATATGGCACATAGTACGAATGTAGATCCCAATACGCCACTTGAGTATCAATCGGAGATCGGCAAACTGAATATTTTCGGATTCTGGGTTTTCCTGGGGGCGGAAGTAGCTCTATTTGCCACTATCTTCGCGACATTCTTTGCCCTTGAAAGCGGCACGGTTGGAGGTCCGCTTCCATCTGAAGTGTTTGATCTGAAGAATACAATCATCATGACGTTACTATTATTAATCAGTAGTTTCACGTCAGGGTTATCAATAAATGAATTAAGAAGAAGGAATGTTAAAGGGATGATGGTCTGGCTGATCATCACCCTGCTCTTTGGCGCAGGATTCCTTTACATGGAAATCACGGAATTCCTTCACCTTATTCATGAGGGAGCCGCTATGGGAACCAATGCATACTGGTCTTCTTTCTATCTATTGACCGGAACGCATGGTCTCCACGTATCATTAGGTATTTTATGGATTATACTGGTTATGTTCCAGGTGAAAAGACAAGGATTAAATCCAGATACCGCTAAAAAACTATTCGTATCCAGCTTGTATTGGCACTTCTTGGACTTTGTATGGATCTTCGTGTTCACAAGCGTTTACTTACTAGGGATGGTGGGATAATGGAACACAATACAGCGAATCATAGTCGTATTCCTTGGACACAGATCATAGGTTTTGTCTTATCCATTGCATTGACATTTTTGGCCGTTTGGTTCGGACTTTACGCAGGACTGGCTTATAATGTGATGGTTGCTCTCGTATTTGTTCTTGCCTTTATCCAGGCAGCAATCCAACTGTTTATGTTCATGCATGTAACAGAAGGAGAAGGCAGATGGCAGGTAGGGAAAATGATGTCTGCTGCATTTATAGCCCTTGTAATCGTACTTGGATCAATTTGGGTATTGAGCAATATGCATTAAAGATTGATAGAAAGAGGTTGTTGAATTTTATTTCAGCAGCCTCTTTTTTTATTGGCTCTTTTCGAAAAGATTGTTGTTTTTTCTAGTATAGAAACTGCCAGGGCTCTGTCAACCAGTTTATGCTGGATGGTGAGGGGAACTGCTCCGCTTTCCGCGGACGTTCGGCCGAGCCTCCTCAGCTTCGCTTCCGGGGTCTCGGCACGCCCGTACTTCCGCAGGAGTCTGCGCAGTTCCCCTCACCATCTTTAACAGAATTTTTATGACAGAGCTTCAAGGTCCTTAAAAGGAAGATCAATCTCTACTTACCTTAAATGAGATTGTTTGCTAAAATTCTTATCTTAATTGTTTTCCATTAAGGATTCATGCTCAGAAAGTTGATTGGAGCGGAAGGATGCTCGACTCCTGCGGGAATAGCTGGACAGGTGAGACCCCGCAGGCGCAGCCGAGGATGCTTACCGCCAGCCCCGCGGAAAGCGAGCATCCTGTAGCGGAAATCAACTATTACTTTCTCCTCTACAATAGCAACAAACTACACGAAAAGAGCCTTTTTATTTTGGCTTTTTTCGCAAGGTCTGGTCTGGTCAGAGAGTATACATAGGTCAAAAGGTTGGTTGACAAGTGTAATCCCAAATTCATATAATATCAATGTGCGTGATAATGATAATCATTATCACTGTAGTTGAATGAACAGGGGGATTGACCATGATTAAAACAGTTAATGAATCAGAATTCTTTATTATAAAAGGAGATAAGGCAGATAATTTTTTGTTCCGTCCGGTAGATTACGATCGGGATTTGTCCACTCTCCATGAATGGATGCATCAACCTCACATTGCCCCATTTTGGAAGTTGAACCTGCCGATGTCAGAGTTTAAACAATGGTTAAAGCAGTCTATCGAAGCAGATCATAAAGATATTTACATAGGAACATTTAACGGCAAACCAGTATGCTACCTGATTGCATACTCCATTGAAAAAGATCCAATCAAGGAATTCTATGAGTATCGGAATGGAGATTTAGGAATGCACTTATTGATTGGTCCCAGGGAATATTTAAATAGAGAAGACGGACTTTCAATGGTTAGATCCATGATCATTTTTTTATTTGATCACTATAAGGAAGCAAGAAGAATTATCGGAGAACCTGACATTCGCAATCGGATTGTGATACCAATATTAAAAAAATTGGGAGGGGAAGTAATAAGCAAAATTAATCTACAGAATAAAAAAGCATCGTTGATAGTGGGAGAGAGAGGTTCGGTTATTGAGAAAATGAAGGACGAGAATATTCAGGTAGAGTGGCTGAAATCTATGAATTCGCAAAGGAATGAATTAGTCTGATGAAAGTGAAGGCGCCTCTTAATCCTCAAGTAAGCGAACTACTACATAATATTAGTGAAAAAATGAAAGAACTTAATCATCCCCCATTGGATATTCTGACTCCAGAGCAATCCAGAGAATACTATAAAAGTGCCAGAGAATTCTTCACTACAATTTCTATCGATGACTTGGTTGTTGAAGATACCTTCATTCCTTCATCAGAGGGGCATGACATTCCGGTTCGAATCTATACACCAAGTGGAGAAGGTCCTTACCCTGTCCTCGTATATTCCCATGGGGGAGGCTGGGTATTTGGAGATTTGGATAGTGCAGATAACCTATGCAGCTATTTATCAAAGCACGCGGGCATCGTTGTCGTTTCAGTCGGTTATCGCCTCGCCCCTGAACATAAATATCCTTCTGCGTTTCTGGATGTAATTGAAACTATTAAATGGACATTTAGGAATGGAAAAAGATTGAAAGGGGACATAACAAAAATCGCCGTCGGTGGTGAAAGCTCAGGAGGCAACTTGGCGGCCGCTGCTGCCATATATTTTAGGGGTTCTGAAGAATACAAGTTGTCCCTCCAAGTTCTTATTACCCCGGTTATGGACTATAACTTTGACACACTTTCCTACAGGGAAAATCATACATACAATCTCACAAATGAAAAAATGAAATGGTTTTGGCAACACTATTTGAATGATCCTTCTGAAGGCTCGGATGTATATGTTTCACCTCTAAGAGTACACTCAATGGAGGGTTTGCCAGAAACACTGCTTGTTACAGCTGAATTCGATCCTCTGAGGGAGGAAGGGCTAGCTTTTGGTGAACGTCTGGAGAAGGCAGGGATTAACTTCGAACTGCTGCATTATGAAGATATGGTCCATAGTTTCATTAATATGATAGGAACGGTGGATGAAGCCAAACGTGCCCTGGATGAAATGACTTTAAAGCTTAAATGTATGCTGTACACTGTTGAAGAGAACGCATAAAAAAAGGTTCCATTAACTTTAGTTAAATAAAGTTAATGGAACCTTAATCCTTTGCTTATTAAACTATTTACAAGTCTTCACTCTCATAGTTAAACTGCCACTGAATACCAAATTTATCGGTAACCTGACCATACAACTTACTCCAGAACGTCTCCTGAAGCTCCATATCCACTTTACCGCCTTCTTTCAATTTGTGGAAACGGGCCGTCAACACTTCAGTATCCTTGCTTACGAGGGCCAGGGTGATATTGTTCCCTTCTACAAAAGGCATATCAGGAAACACGTCGGAAAACATGACGTTGCTGCCATCGATTGTCAGTCTTGTATGTAACACCAGGTTCTTAGCTGCTTCAGGAAGTGGATAATCCGGGTGGGGAGGTGCTTCTGCAAACGTCATAATCTGTGGTGGCTCTGTACCGAATACTTCTGCATAATACTCAACAGCTTCTCGACAATTCCCATTAAAATTAAGGTAAACATTGACTGACATGTCTATCACTCCTATTGATTATAATGACTACATTTTTTATTGTATCATCATCTTATGATTACTAGTTATAAAAAAATGAATAATCAAAAAAAACGCAATAATGGAGCGAGATTCTCGCTTCAGAATCTGAGGCACTTCATGGATAAAAAGGGTCTTGTCAGGTAATCACTCTGATAAAACCCAATATCCTTCATTCAAGCGTATATTTAAGAAGTGCGCTTTTTTATATGGAGAGTAATGAAATAAATGGGGATTTGTCATTAATCGTTGCCTACTGTGTCAGGAATTGATAAAATCATCAATTAGAGTAACTGTAATTCGAAAATGAGGAGAATAAAATGATAAATGTCACTAGTGGATTTAGAATAGAAAAAGATTTTCTTGGAGAAAAAGAAGTACCTGAAGATGTGTACTATGGAATTCAAACCTTACGGGCAGTGGAAAACTTTCCGGTTACGGGGTACAAAATCCATAAAGAGATGATTGATGCCTTAGCAGTCGTGAAGAAAGCGGCAGCACTGGCAAACATGGAAACCACACGTCTTTATGACGGGATCGGTCAAGCCATCGTGCAAGCTTCTGATGAAATATTGGAAGGGAAGCTTCATGAATTCTTCATCGTCGATCCCATCCAGGGAGGAGCAGGGACTTCCATCAACATGAATGCCAATGAAGTCATTGCCAATCGTGCCCTGGAGCTCATGTCCCATCGTAAAGGGGAATACGGAAAGGTAAGCCCGAACAGTCATGTGAATATGTCACAGTCAACCAATGACGTATTCCCGACGGTGATCCATATTTCCACTTTGAAATTATTAGAGAAGCTTCTTGTCACGATGGAACATATGCTGAACGCGTTTAAAAAGAAAGCTCAGGAGTTTGATCACGTTATTAAAATGGGACGTACCCACCTGCAGGATGCTGTTCCGATTCGCCTTGGCCAGGAATTTGAAGCCTATAGCAGGGTGGTGGAGCGTGATATTAAACGGATCGGACGAACACGGGATCATCTCTATGAAGTAAACATGGGGGCGACTGCAGTAGGGACTGGATTGAACGCGGATCCTGTTTATATCGAGAGTGTCGTGAAGCATCTGGCTGATATCAGTGGTTTGCCACTAACGGGGGCTGAGCACCTTGTGGATGCTACGCAAAATACCGACGCATACACTGAAGTTTCGGCTGCATTGAAGGTATGTATGGTCAATATGTCCAAGATCGCCAATGACCTGCGCATGATGGCTTCAGGGCCAAGGGCCGGACTTGGTGAAATTTCACTGCCATCCAGACAGCCTGGTTCTTCCATCATGCCTGGTAAAGTGAATCCGGTCATGCCGGAACTGATCAATCAGGTAGCCTTTCAGGTCATGGGAAATGATCAGACCATCTCCTTGGCATCAGAAGCAGGCCAGCTTGAATTGAACGTGATGGAGCCTGTACTCGTATTCAACCTCCTTCAATCCATCAGTATCATGAACAATGCGTTCAGAAGCTTTACGGACAATTGTCTTGTGGGAATTGAAGCGAATGAGACACGTATGAAAGAGTATGTGGAAAATAGTGTGGGAATCATTACAGCTGTGAATCCTCACTTGGGGTATGAAGTCGTATCCAGAATCGCCAGGGAAGCCATTCTAAAAGGAAAATCAGTGAGAGAGCTATGCTTGGAATATGATGTTTTGACAGAAGAAGAGCTTGATTTAATCTTAAACCCTTATGAAATGACGAACCCGGGGATTGCTGGGCGCGTGCTTTTTGATCGGGAATAGGGGAACATTATTCATCAACTTTAAAAGCAGGGAAACTAATATAAATAAAAGCTTGCAGAGAACGTAAAAATTCTCTGCAAGCATTTTTTTAACGATAAATCTAATAACCACTTTACTTTTCCTCCTCCTTTTACTCCACACAAAATGTCTAAGTATGTAATTTTCCCATATGAATTCCAATATTTTTCGTTATATTGTAGTATTTGTCATTTATTAAATAGTGGATAGTATTCTATTAACCTAGGTATAAAGGGTCGATAGGGTTTGTTACTATATATAAATTTCATTTTTTCCCCCAAGAGGTAATAATTACTTTTAAAAGAAAATTTTAAAGAGATTTAGATTTTACTATCTTATGGAGGGATTAAAATGGAAATGAAGAGATTTACGAGAAAGGTAAGGAGAATTACGTTTAAAAAGAGCGGAATGATTATGATGATCTTTCTCTTAATTGCGTCAATTTTAAATCCATTGTTTAGCAAAGGTACAAATGTGAGAGCGATGGGAAGTGAAACTGCAGAGGATATTTTATCTGCTTTATCGGAAAAACAAAGAGCAGCATTAAAAGTTTTAGAAGCTAATCACAACGAAGGATTAATAGGCTTTGAACAGGGTGAATTGACGGAAGAAACAGAAAAGACCGTGATTGTAGAATTTCAATCAATGCCAGAAGAAATCGCTTTGTTAAGTTCAACTCTAAAGGGTGAGAAATTAACAAAAAAGGCTGCAAAGGATAAGGTAAAAAATGAGCAAGAAGCATTTAAAGAATACGCTAAGAAGAATGGGGTAAAAGTAGATAAAACCTATCAAAAGGCGTTTAATGGAATGGCTATTATCATCCCGTCGAATGAAATAGAAGGTTTACTAAATATAAATGGAGTAAAGGCCGTTTATAAAAGTCATTCATTTTCCATAGAACCGGATGAAACAATAAATGGAAATGAACAAGAAAAACTTCATATGACTGATAGCATTCCCTTCTTAGGAATCGACAAACTCCATGAAGAGGGTATTACGGGAAAAGGGATTAAAGTAGGGGTCATTGATACTGGGATCGATTATCATCATCCTGATTTAGAAGATGCATTTGCAGGTGGGTATGATGTAATAGATGGTGATAACGATCCAATGGAAACGACATATGATGATTGGAAAGAATCTGGGCGTCCATTGACCAACAATTTTAATTTTTACTACACCACACATGGTACACATGTGTCTGGTACGATTGCAGCACAAGCAAAAAATACAGGTGGTGTGACGGTAAAAGGGATAGCACCTGAGGTCGAATTGTATGGATACAGAGTATTGGGTCCATATGGATCTGGACAGACGGAAGATATCATAGCTGGAATTGATCGAGCTGTCGCCGATGGGATGGATGTCATAAATCTATCCTTGGGATTAAACGTAAATGAACCACTTGATCCTACAAGTATTGCTGTTAACAACGCTGTATTAAATGGTGTTGTGACTGTAGTTTCAGCAGGTAATAACGGATCACGTTCCTATTCCCTTGGAACTCCCGGTTCAGCAGCATTGGCTCTTACTGTTGGGGCAAGCTCGACTTCATTACCGATCACAAGCTTTGATGCTACATTAAACAACGGTGAAACGATTTATATCCAAGAATATGCCAATGATTTTGTCACTGACTTAAGTACATTAAAAGATGAAACAGTTGAAGTCTTAGATTTAGGTGATGGAAGAGAGAGCGATTTTGAAGGAAAAGATGTATCGGATAAAATAGTGTTAGTCAATCATGGTGTGATTGGAACGCAAGATAAAATTGTGTATGCAAAAGAACATGGAGCGAAAGCAGTCATAATCTATTACAGTGACCCGGAAATAGAAGAAGTTTCATCTTATACAGGTGAAGACCACCGATTCATTCCATCCTTCTATATGACGAATCAAGACGGGAACAAAGTAAAGAAACTTCTCGCTTCAGGAGAAGTAAAGCTAACGTTTACAGATTACACAGTAAAAAATACTAAGAAAGATGAATTAGCTAACTTTAGCTCAAGAGGCCCTTCCAGGAAAAACATGGATATAAAACCTGAAGTAACTGCGCCAGGGGTGAGCATTCTTTCGACTGTGCCTGCTTATTCTGTATTTATTGACTCATCTTCAGACTACCAATATGCTTACGACCGTTATTCAGGAACATCCATGGCTGCACCTCATGTAAGTGGAATTGTCGCCCTTATGTTACAGCAACATCCTGATTTAAAACCTGAGGAAATTAAAACGATTTTAATGAACACCGCGGTTCCTCTAAATGGAAAATATAGTGTGTTTGATGTTGGTGCCGGTAGAGTGGATCCGTACCAAGCGATTCATTCAAATACTGAATTAAAAATCAAGGATACAACCCCCATGATTGATCATGGTGACCGGATCGATATTGAGACAAATTCAGGAGGCATACGTTTTGGGTCGTTCTTTACCGATGAAGGCAACGTAAGTACCCAAAAGTCAATTAGCATTGAAAATAAAAGCGACAAGAAGAAACATTTTGAGGTTGGTGTTGAATTTACACCTACATCCCTTGATCCGGAAACAAATGGTGTACAAGTTGTAGTAGACGATAAGGTCAAAGTGAAGCCGAACTCTACGATTCATACAAATATCTTTTTAACTGTTCCAAAAATAGCTGAAATTGGTATGTATGAAGGGTATGTTACGTTTGAAAATAAACAAGATCCAAATGAATCGTATCGAATCCCATTTGCGTTCAGAATAATGGAAGGAGGATTCAATTTAACGGAGCTTTCATCTCCTGCCATCTCGCCTAAATATCTGCATGACAAATGGCGTTATTACGCGAATACAAGTGTGGATTTAAGGTTTAACTTTAAGTCCCCTATGGAAAAAATGGATGTCGTATTGACAAACGGGGAAACAGGTGAGGATTTAGGGTTTTTAGGCACAATGGATTTGACCTCAGCTTATGATGGGGTTAATTATATCCTTACAAATGTCTTTGATGGGGAATTCTATGCTTTTACAGGAGATGAGAGTCAGCCGATTGAATCTGTAAAATCAAAAGCTCAACCAGGATACTATAAGATCAAAATCATTGGAACGAGCAAAAGAGACCTTTCATTCACTCAGAATGTTGATCTATTTATTGACCCACATGAACCAACAATCACGAGTGAATTGGATAGCAGGGAATCACCGGTCATTGAGTATTCAGCGAATCAGGAGTTATATACGTTTCCAGCAAGTGTATACGATCCGGAAGTAGAGAACATGATAGCTGTAGGAATGGATGTGAATCAATCAATCAATACGATTGATTATTCTATTAACGGTAATTATAATCCTGAAATCCCGGTAGATAAAGACGGAAATGCTGACTTAACAGTATCTTTAGACGAAAATAAACCTTTAATGAAGTACTCGATTTATGCAAATGACTCAGCGGGAAATCGCAGTGAGACAAAATCCTATTACTTTATTAAAGAAAATATGCCTTACGGATATATCAGTTCTATAGACGATTCCTATCAAACAGGGGACAGCTTTAAGGCTTCTTTGGTCTTGAATCATGTTGAAAATATGATGTCAGGAGTGTGGACAATTCCTAATTTCAATAAGAATTTTGAATTGGTAGAAGCAACACCTAATGAAACCATAACGACGGAAGCAGATCCTATCGTAAAAACAGAGTTTAAAGGAAACAACCTTACTATCACTTTAAACACAGACAAGCCTCTAAGTGGGAAAGTAAAAGCCGTGAATCTGAACATGAAGGTGAAGGATACTAGCTTCCAAATAGCAGGAGATATATATCCTACATTCCACTATCTTGACAGTAGTAATACCGATCTAACCATTCCACACGCAGGAGAAACCATGAAAATCGTACCGACATTCTCTGAAGTATACGGGAAACTACAAGCAGGTGGATTAGGGTACACTGGCGACTGGACGAAAGCGGATGCAACGATAAAGCTTATCGATCAAAATGGAAACGAATATCATGGAACAGAAAGTCTTGATCGCTATGGTATTTACAGGGTTCCCGGATTACCGATCACAAATAAACCTTTCATAATGGAAGTTCATCTACCTGGACACTTTGCCATAGAGAAACCAGTTTACGCAGGGATTGTGACGGATGAATACTCCTATGGGCAATTACTATATAATGGAATATGGTATATGACACCTGGGGATGTAAACCAAGATGATGTTATCGATATTTTCGATGCAATTTCGATCAAAGAGCATTGGGGTTCGGGCAATCGTGAGTCAGATATCAACAATGACGGTACTGTTGATAGTAAAGATATGAATTTTGTTGTAACAAATTATCTATCAAAAAATCCGGATGTGAAAAATCCTCCGGAACCACAATCTGAAAGTGATGGAAAGGACCTTCAAGATATACTGGCCGAATTAGGCATGAGATCATAGGTAGTATTATATAATATAAAGTTCAAGTTTCCTTAGGGGTGGGAAACTTGAACTTTTTTTGATTGTAGTATATCCATGTGAACCAAGATAGTACATATCTATTGTTTCAATTGATATATAGTTACACAAAATTAAATAGAGGGACGATAATAACACAATCCCTTTTAAAAGTTAAACTGTATATTATAGATAAAAAGCTCGCTCTTTTAGAACGGCATGAGAGCCAGTTTTTTACCATTTTCCTTCAAAAGGTAAAAATGTATATTTATTAATGTTTTATATATATTACCCAATAAGATAAGGATAATTACTTCCCATTAATAGCTTATAAGAAACGAATATCCTATGTATAATGATAGATATATACAAGGGGGGAAGTGAAGCAATGTCTATAGGCAGGATCATCTACTATCATCGAAAAAAACAAAATAAAACACAAGAGCAGCTTTGCAAGGGGATATGTTCAACCACTCATTTAAGTAAGATTGAGAACAGTTCTAAAGAAGGGAATCTGGAAACATTAGAATTACTTTGTAAGCGACTTGGTGTATCAATCGAAGAGGAAACGGCAAAGACACTTTACTTGAAACGCCAGCTAGCCCAATTCTATGAAGCGATTGAGAGACTTCATCGAGATCATGCCGAAAGACTGTACCAGGAGTTACAAAGAAATAAAGACTATATCCAATGTACGGAAATGGTTTACTTATTTGAGCTTTACATGCTTCGATATCAATTATTCACGAACAATCCAACCGAATATGAACAGGCTTCTCTTGGACTCAAAAAGAATATGAGTAAATTTTCATCGTTTGAAAAGTATTTATGGGAGTTCTTTCAGGGAATTTATTACGGACAGAAACAGCAATACTCCAAGGCGCTTTCCATCTTTGATCAAATAGAGGATAGAGCCGATCTCTATAGTGAGAAAGTAACAGATTATTATTATTATAAAGCGGCTAATCATGGGTTATTGAAGCATTTTACATTGTCTCTGCATTACTCACACAAGGCATTGAGGATTTTTCAGAACACTGGGAACATTTTGAGGATACTCCATGTAAAAATCGGATTATCGGCTAACTTGATTTATATTAACGATTTTGAACGTGCAGAAGTCATGTTGCATACGGCCTTAAACGATGCAGAGATGTTAAAGGATAACGAAACGAAAATTACCGCCCTTCATAATTTCGGATTGCTAAATAGAAAAAAAGGAAGGCTGCAAGAGTCGTTAGACTATTTCTCCCAGTCCCTCAAATTGAAAAAAAAGCATACAATGGGGTATTACGGCACATTGATTGAAATGGTACAAGTGTTGCTGGACTTGAACGAGAGGGAAATAGCAATCAATCTTTTGCAGGAGAACCTAAAAGATTTTAAAGATCAAGAGTCCGTTAAATATACGGAGTTGATGGTGTTGTATTTAGATGCGACAGAGGATGATAAACGGCTTAGCGACTATTTAATCGATCGTGGTCTGCCAATGATGAAGCAATATGATCGTTATAAGGCCGCGTCATTTTCAGAACGACTAGCGGTTTATTTTAAAGAGAAGGGGGACCTGATTTCTTCCAATCACTATCTTCAATTATCGAATGAGCTATTGAAAAAGTTAATCTTTAACCATATTGAACCTCTTCAAATAAAAAAGTAAAAACAAGCGACTGCTATTGGTTGCTTGTTTTTTTACTTTTATAAGAAATTTAATAGGGATTATGCACCTTTCAGTAAAGGGTGTATTTACCTATTTATAAGGGTGCAGGAAATAAAAAATAGGTACAAAGGCTAATTCGTGCGAAACTTTCCCAACTTTCTTCATGACTTAATAGAGAAATGTCATAAAAAAAATTGAATCTTTAAGATAAATGTCGGAAAGTGTAAAGAATTTTCCCAATTAACAGTCATATTAAAGAAGATTAAAATACAAATTGTAAACAACTCTACGCTAATGGATGAATATAAGAGGGGGAAAAGTATGAATAAGAAACGTTCAGCCAAGATCTTGACGGTTGCACTGGCTACAAGTTTACTAGGCACATCAGGGATGCCATTTAACGGGAATGCAGAAGGTTCGCCAAATCCGTCTAAGTTCACACAAGTAAAAGATGTAGAAAAGACGTTGATGAATCTATCGGATGAGCAGAGAAGTGCTCTTAAACAGATCGAAGCGAAACCGGATTTTGAAATCGCTCCGAATATCAATACAGAAAGTGAAGGGCTCGTTGAGGTAATTGTTGAATTCAAACAGGCACCTGCAAAAGTGGAAGTGATGAAGCAGGCGGCTAAAGGGGTTCGTATGACTACTAAAGCAGCGGCTGAAAAGGTAGAGAAATCTCACAGTGAATTTAAACAAAACTTCCAGTCTATGAAAAATAAAAAGAGTGCAAGCCACGGGTTACAAGAGGCAAAAATCACGAAAGAATATCGTTCTGCCATCAATGGTGTAGCGATGTCCATCCCGGGGAATGAGATTAAGAGTTTACTGGATTCCGGGGTCGTGAAACGTGTATGGAAAGATGAAGTCGTTCAGCTTGAACTTCCGGAAATGGAAGGGGAAGCTTCTGAATCTAAAATGATGGATAGTATCCCGCAAATCAATGTAGATAAACTTCATGATGAAAATATAACGGGTGAAGGAATCAAGGTTGGAGTCCTCGATACAGGAATTGATTATCATCACCCTGATTTGCAGGATGCCTATAAGGGTGGATATGATTTCATTGATAACGATAATGACCCTATGGAAACCACCTATGAAGATTGGCAGAATTCAGGTAAACCTGAGGTCAATCCTGCTTCTGGAACAGCCTACTATACTGAACATGGTACACATGTCTCAGGAACGATTGGTGGCGAACAGAAAAATACAGTCGACTATGCGGTGAAAGGAGTAGCCCCTAATGTCGATTTATATGGATATCGAGTTCTTGGTCCTTACGGTTCTGGAACATCCACAAGTGTACTTTCAGGGATTGAACAAGCCGTAACTGATGAGATGGACGTCATGAACCTATCTTTGGGTGCTTCTACGAATGATCCGCTATATCCGACTTCCGTTGCAGTTAACAATGCGATGCTCTCTGGTGTGGTAGCAGTAGTGGCTGCAGGTAACAGTGGACCGGAAGAAGGAACACTTGGGGCTCCAGGTGCAGCAGCCCTCGGCATTACGGTTGGGGCAAGTGATTTTGACATGAATATCCCCACCTTCCAATCCATGAGTGTAAATGGTGAAACATTTGAGAACGTTTTATTACTAGGGAAGAATTTTTCAGATGATTTGACATCTCTTCAAAACCAGTCCAAACAAGTGGTTTTTGCCGGACTTGGTTATGAAGCTGATTTCGAAGGGAAAGATGTAACGGGTAAAATCGCCTTGATTCAACGAGGGGAAATTGCCTTTGTCGAGAAAATGAAACATGCGAAAGAAGCAGGGGCAGAAGCTGTCATCATCTACAATAATCTAGACGGAGAGATTCAGGCTTATCTGGGAGAAGGATCAGAATACATCCCGACCTTCCGTATGACAAAAGCGGATGGTGAGCGTTTGAAAGGGTTAGGTGATAACGCATCCATTGCGTTTGGGGAATTAGCGACTGTTCAAACAGAGGGGGATAACCTGGCTAGCTTCAGCTCAAGAGGACCTGTGGCTGGAAGCTATGATATTAAACCGGATGTTGCAGCACCTGGGGTAGCGATCTTCTCAACTATTCCTGAATATATCAATAGTCCGGAAGAAGGGGAAGACTATTCTGCAGCCTATGCCCGCCTTCAGGGGACATCCATGGCAACGCCTCATGTTGCGGGAGTGGTGGCCCTCATGCTTCAAGAAAATCCAAATCTCTCACCATTCGATGTGAAAGCTGCCTTAATGAACACGGCAGAAGACTTGAATGGTGACGTATCCGTATTTGAACAGGGAGCGGGACGTGTGGATGCCTATGATGCAGTACATGCCGATGTATCCATCAAAGTGATGGATACAACAAAAAATCTAAATGAAAATGGTGAAGAGGTCGAGATCGATGAAGAGACGGCATCCATCTCTTTCGGAAGTCACTACAAAGATGACGATGGAATTAAAGCAGACAGCAGGATGATCATCGAGAACAATGGCGGGGAAGACAAGTCATTCAAGGTTGAAGTCGAATACCATGGTGAACGTACAGGTATCAAGGATTCAGCTGCGAACGGCATTCACTTAGACGTTCCGACGAGTGTAGCGGTTGCCGCAAGCGGTTCGAAAGAGATTTCACCAACGATCACGGTTCCGGAAGATGCAGAAGAAGGGCGATACGAAGGATATATTCACCTGACGAATGCAAGTGATGCGAGTGAAACATACCAGGTTCCGTTTGCGATCCGAGTCACTGGAAAAGGGTTCGACTATCTTGAAACAGACAGGCCCGCTCTTGCGAATAATACGCCTAAGTGGCAGTACTACAATCCATACCTAACAGCAATATTCAAAATGAAAAGCCCACTGACCAAGTTAGACATTATAGTGAAAGATGGACAATCGGGTCAAGCTATTGGATTCATTGCTTCCCTTGAAGATGCGAATGCAAAGCCTGACAAAAAATATTACATTCCTTATGTTTTCTCAGGGGTCGTTTATCCGTTTACAAATGACAAACAAAATCCGATATCAGACCAAAGTATTGATTTGCCTGAAGGGGATTATGAATTAGAATTCATAGGGTACGACGAAGAGGGTAAAACGTATACGATCGACACACCTGTCATCGTCGACAATACAAAACCCCAAGTGACATTTGATAAAGCTTCAGATGTGTATGAAATCAGTGAAGATATGTACACAGAAGAGTTTGGAAAGACAGCATTCTGGCTCCACGGAAATGTGCAGGATGAAACAGTGGATGTCTTGCAATCAAAAGGAATGGATTATGATCAATCATCAAACAGATTCTTTATAGCAACTGGTATCCGTCCATACTACAATTGTTGCTTCCCTTCAGCCGATTCAGAAGGGGATACTCAGTTTGGAATCGAAGCTTCTGATATTGCAGATGGACCATTAAGATTAAGTTTAGCCGGTACTGATATTGCAATGAATGTCAATTACCAACATTATATCTTTTTACAAGAGGGCACTGAATATGTAACATCTGATTACAACAAGAAAGAAGTCGGCTTAGACGATACAGTGACCATGACTCTGAGCTTGAACAACGTAAAAAATCTTATGTCAGGAGAGTACACGATTCAATATAAAGGGGAAATGTACTCATTTGAATCGGCAAAGTTGAATGATGAATTTAAAGCCTATGCAGAAGAGAACGGGCTTCAGGCATCCCTTCAGGATCCTGTAGTAAGCGATTCTGGATATTACGCTAACGTAACGGTAGGAGCTGCATTGAACGGAGAAGGGTACTCCGGGTTGAATGGTGATATGCCTGTTGTGGATGTGACGTTCAAGGTCACTCAAGATGACTGGTTTTATGGATCTGATAAATTGGATGTCACAAAGTCAAGCTACACAAAGGCCGGTGAAGATAAGGCTGTGTCTCTTCCATATTACAGCACTTCATCCTATGATTTCGTGTCCAAACATTCAAAGGTTGAAGGGAATATCAAACCAGAAGCATTTTTGAAGAAAAGTGGCAGCGGAAATCTTTATTTACCAAATGGTGTAGTTCAAAATATCGGAGCGAAGGTATATGCCCTATCACCGGATGGTGAAAAATACGAAGGCAGCGTTGCTGCAAATGGGAAATACACCATTTATGGTGTTCCGGCTTCACGTGAGACATACAATGTCGTAGTGGAAACACCAGGACATATAAAGACTTATACTCCATTCATACCTGGATTTGAATTAAAGGGTGAAGAGTATGGAAGGTTCGTTTCCGGAGGAACCAAAATGGGTCTTGCAGGAGATGTGAATAGTGACAGTTTGATCGACATCAAAGATGTTCAGAATATCGTTGAATACTACGGTAAAGAAAATCCTGAGATTCAAACATATGACCTGAATCAGGATGGAGTAGTAAACGAGACGGACGTTCGATTCATTGAAAAGAACTTCTTAACAAAAGGACCGGATGCGCCTAAAGGGAAATCACCTAAAGAAACAAACGGAAAAAAAGATCTAGCCTATTATTTGAATATGATGGGATTAGAACGAACTGAATAACAAGTAGGCATTAACTAACAAAAGGGAAAGAAATGTTCATGAACATTTCTTTCCCTTTTTCTTATTTCCAATGGGTAGCTATTTAAACATATAGAGCAATCAGTATGGTGAGTCTATTTTCTTATAATGAATTCTTTTGACATCCTTCTATTCTTTTATTATTAAAATTTCCCTGGTTTCCCCCAATTATTTTATAGAATTTTCATCCTTTTTAACTAACAGTCAGGGCTATTTGAAGAGAAATGCAAAAAATGTTGGTATTTTCAGGGTGAAAAGACCCGTTATGCCCTTGTTGGTAAATCGGAACTCCCCCAACAGGAAACCTGATCACTTAACAGAAATGGTTAGAGTATGGTACTCCGTATTCAAACTGATTGAAGGAGGAGGGGAAGTGAAGGGGGATATTCATGATACTTACACAGGAGTACTGTTTCTTCTATGAGATACGTAAAAAGAAAGATACTATTCTATCAAAAAGGGTGAATACATGATGGTTTCGAAGAAAAGTACGTTATCCATTGGATTGATGTCCGTTCTCCTAAGCAGCAGTATGATTACGCCAGCAAGTGCTGAATTCTATCAGTCTAAGGAAGAAAAGGATCCTGCTCATATCCATAAAGGGAAACTCCCATTGATGGATATGGAAAAGAAAGCTACAGATGATCCTTTATACGGACAGGACCTTAAAGCATTCAACTCAAATGAAAGTATTCGCCTAATTGTAGAGGTGGACGTAAATAAGAAACTGAAAACGACACCTGAAAAGCAGGTAGAGCAAGTGAAAAATACGTTTATGAAAAAGAGGGATGCTTTTTCTAAAATCATACATACGTATTCAACAGGTTTTTATGGATTCAGTATGGAAACGACGATGAAAGACGCAGAGAAAATCAAAGAGCTAGAGGGCGTAAAGGATATTCGTATTGCCAAAACCTATGAGCATATGGATGTAAAGAGCAACGAGCTTGTGGAAGCGATGAATGTATGGACGAAATATAATTACAGCGGCGATGGAATGGTCGTAGCGATCGTGGATTCTGGCATCGACTATCGCCATGAGGCCATGACGCTTTCTGAAAAAGGAAAGAAAAAAGCGAAGTATAATGAACATAACATACAAGAGAAGCTTGATGAGTCGGAAGTAGATGATGTTTGGTATACAGACAAAGTACCGACAGGCTATGACTGGGCAGATAAAGACACCAATGTCATTCCTGCAAGTAATTCCCACGGAACTCACGTAGCAGGAATTGTAGGGGCATACGAAGAATCCCAGAAAAAGGCGATGGGAGTGGCACCGGATGTACAGCTATTGGCCGAAAAAGTATTCTCGGATAGTAGAAGTGGTGCATATGACGATGATATTGTGGCTGGAATCTATCATGCGGTGGAGTTTGGGGCTGATGTCATCAATTTAAGTCTGGGATCTGACGCAGGAAGCGTAGACCCGAATGATCCGGTACAACGTGCCATTCAATATGCAACAGAACATGGGGTATTAGTCGTAGCTGCGGCAGGTAACGCTTCTTATAGTACAAAACAAAACTTGCTGGAAAGATCACAATTACCATGGGCCAAAAATCCTGATATCGGTCTTGTTGGCGACCCTGGTGTAACACCATCCGCACTGCAGGTTGCTTCATCAGAGAATGATCAGATGAGTGTCGATGCTTTAAGTTTGAATGATGGAAGTCAGCTTGGATATCAAACACAATCCAGTTCCAAAAAGCTTAGTGATGAACTTGAAGCCGGTCAAGATTACGAATTGATTTTCGCCGGTGAAGGATTTGGCAGCCATCTGGATGGTTTGGATCTAGAAGGGAAAATTGTAGTTGCAAAACCTGCAAAATCGTATGCTGTTTATTCGACTCTTCAATATGACTCAGCAAAAAAAGGGGCAGTCGGACTGATCGTCATTCCACCGGATAAATATCCATCTTATGCAAATTTAAATTTCTCAAGATACACAATTCCAGCCGTTACGACTGGACATACAGAAGGAGATCAATTAATCGAGCGATTACAAAGCGGAGAGAAGATTTCAGTGCAACTGTCAGATGAAGGTGTTTGGGTACAAAACCCGACAACAGAACCGATGTCTTCATTCTCTTCTTATGGTTCACCAACGGATTTAAGCTTTAAACCAGAAATCACAGCTCCTGGAGGAAAGATCAGCTCGACAGTATTGAACAACGAATATGAAACCATGAGTGGAACATCCATGGCAACTCCACACGTAGCAGCTGGAGCGGCTTTACTTCTTGAGAAGTATTACGAGGAGTTAGGTTTACCAAAAAATGAAGAAACGGTCTTAAAAGCGAAGAATGCATTAATGAACACTTCCCAGGTGTTAACCAATCCCGACGATGAAAATTCCTTATACTCACCAAGACGTCAAGGTTCAGGTTTGATGAAGATTGAACAAGCGATTAAATCTCCTTACCTTGTGGAACATGTAGGTGCCCCTTTGGAAAAGGCTGCATCCGTTGCGTTAAAGGAAGTGGACAGAACGTTCGATTTCACATTGGATGTAGAGCCCTTGGCAAAAAAGCTTGAAAAAGCCAATGACCAATATGAAATCGCAGTAGATTTGTTAATGGATGAGACAGAGAAGAAGACATATGGCGGTGTAGAAGGAGAATATCTAACTTTACATTCGATACCGATAGAGGGAGCGGTCGTTAAAATCAACGGAAAACAGATGGGAGACAAGAAAATTCAATACAAACCACGTCGTGATGGCGAAGTGAAGATCTCTGTCACACTCCCGGAAGGGTTAAGCGAAGGTCGTTTTGTTGAAGGGTTTGTCCGCTTTGTTCCTAAAGGCAACTCTGTAAAAGATTTAGCAACTTTAACGATGCCTTTCATGGGATATTACGGCGATTGGGATTCCCTTAATAATATTGATGTGAGTCCGGTGAATGGAGATCCATACTTAGGATATACCGTTCTTTGGAATGACGTAATGGAGTTGCCTATGGGGTATGATACTTCCACAGGAACATTTGATCCAAATAAGATTGGATATTCTAAGAATGCGGTTGCGTCAGGTATATATCCTTCCTTCACGGCGTTTCGCAATTTGAAAGAAATGTCTCTGAAGGTAGAGGATGAGAATGGAAAAACTGTTGCCAACATCACGAATTTTGGTGAATTTACGGAAGATGGCAGCCCGTACCCATTCAGAAAGAACATTATGGGCTATGGAAATTACTCTTATAAGTTCGATGGGATGTTCTGGAGTGGGAAAGATGACGGCGGGAACCAACTTCCTGACGGGAACTATACGTATGTGTATGAGAGTACATTGAATTATGAGGGAGCAGAGCCTCAACAAACGAAGATTCCGTTTAAACTGGATTCTGTTGCGCCTGTTGTTAAAAATATCAAGATTACAGAACAAACGGATGGGAAGTATAAAATTACGTGGGATGTCACAGAAGAAGGAACGAAACATGTCGGAAATTTCATCTGGGTAAATGGCGGTAGTCGTAAAAGCGTATACAGTGATGCAAATGAGTACATTACCGACGAAAAGCCTGAAATTGTCATGATTTCAGCCATAGATGCTCTCCAAAATGTTGGTGTTGGTTATACTGGAAATGAGGAATTGCTGAATGCAGATCCATTTATCAATTATTGGAATGTTTCACGATCCAATGTGAATGAAACGAAACCGGCTTCCATCTTAATCTTTGGCTATAAACGAATAGATTGGCATATAGAGATTTCTAATTCAGCAGGCGAAGTGATCGAGTATGCCGATATTGAAAATGAACATTCAATTTATGGGTTGAAATGGTATGCTGGCATTGAATATCCGGACGGTGATTATTATGTGACTGTCACAGGAACAGATGAAACGGGATTATCGTTGACGTCTGAGAAGAAAAAAATCACAGTGAAACACTAGAAATGAAACCAGGACTATTCTTTTAAGAGGTTAGTCCTGGCTTTTCTTTATAAGCCGAGTCTAGTAAAAATACTCTCTATCAAATATACGATAATGATCGATTTATTAGTAGGACAATCTTACTTAAACGTAGCTTAAAATAATGATGGAAACAAACTTATACTTAAGGAGAAGGGGCTTTATTTTTGCACAGCTTTAGGATATAGAAACAAATTAAAAGTTTAATATTAGTGTGTTTTCCACTAAATACCTTTACTTATACTTCCTGAATCAATTATCCCCCAACTTTAATAGAACAAAAGGTTCGGTTCTTATGGACTATTTTGTGTAATCAGTCATTTTTTAGCCCCCAAAATAGCTGGTTTTTCTGATTTTCTTCGCTAGGTAAACACAAACACCACCATATCCTGCTTCCCAAAAATGACAAAATTCCCCCCAATGACGAATTCGTTTTTCAACAATATAATTTAATTAGAAAGAAAAAGGGGTTGAAGTCATGAAAGCTATCAAATATTCAAAGATTGCATTAAGTGCAGGGCTTCTTATGGGTGGAGTTGCACCTTTAAGTCATGGGCCAGCGGTACATGCAGAAACACAGTCTGATACGATGAAAATCTTGGCGGGTTTGTCAACAGAACAACGTGAGGCCTTGGACAAATTAGAAGCCAATCGATCAATGAGGGGTTTGCAATTATCAAGAGACATTGATTTGAAAAGTGAAGAAGAAGTGACCGTCATTGTCGAATTTGAACAACTTCCTGCAAAGACAGAACAAATCCAACAATCTTTAAAGGGGAAAGAAGTTTCTTTTGAGAAGGCAAAGAAACAGGTAGAAGAGTCACATGCAAAATTTAACAAAGACTTAAATGAAAAATTAGTGAAAAAGACGAAATCGGGGAAAGACAAATACGAAATTAAGCACACGTATAAAGATGCGTTTAATGGTGTAGCGATGACTCTACCAGCCAATGAAGTTGAAAACCTATTAGAATCAGAAATCGTTAAGGCTGTATACAGTGAAGAGGAAGTCCAGCTTTCTCCACCACCGAAAACGGATGAAGAAGAAGGATCAACCACAAAAGTGGACAGTATTCCTTTCATGAATATCGATAAACTACATAAAGAAGGATATACAGGTAAAGGGGTTAAGGTTGGTGTTATTGATACAGGAATCGATTATAACCACCCAGATTTAAAAGATGCCTATAAAGGCGGATACGATTTTGTAGACAACGATGACAATCCGATGGAAGCAACGTATGATGACTGGAAAGCTTCTGGATATCCTGAAAACAATCAAGGGAACAGTTACTACACAGATCATGGTACACATGTTTCAGGAACGATTGTGGGTCAAGCTGTAAATGATTCAGATTACAAAGTGATTGGTGTCGCTCCAGATGCGGAATTGAATGTATACCGTGTATTAGGGCCATACGGATCTGGATCAACGAGTAACATTCTTGCTGGAATCGACCGTGCCGTGGCTGATGGAATGGATGTCATCAACCTCTCCCTTGGAGCAGCAACGAATAACCCTTTGTATGCAACGAGCATAGCCGTTGATCATGCCGTGTTAAGTGGTGTTACAGCAGTTGTTGCCGCTGGGAACTCTGGGGATCAAGGGAATTATACGTTGGGATCTCCAGGTGCCGCTGCCCTTGCTTTGACGGTAGGAGCAAGTTCTGCACCATCTTTAGTCACGACTTATGATGGCGTGTTCTCTGTGGAAGGTAAGGATCTGGATGGAGTTCTACAGTTAATGACCAACAAATGGACGGATGAGTTTAGTAAGCTACAAGGGCAAAGCTTTGAAATGGTTGAAGTAGGAGAAGGTGGACCTGCTGATTACAACGGGAAAGATGTCACTGGAAAAGTGGCATTCGTGGCTCGCGGCTCCTATGCACTCATCGAAAAAATGGAATACGCGAAACAAAATGGGGCCAAAGCCGTCATCATATATAATATGAATCCGGATGAAGGGCATATCCCTCATTATTTAGGCGAAAGCAATGACAATATCCCCACTTTTTCATTAACGAATCAAGAAGGTTTAGCAGTGAAAGAACTATTCAAAGATGGAACACCAACCATCACTTTGGGAGAAATGGGGGAAGCGGAAATCAGCGGTGATGAGCTTGCATCCTTCAGTTCAAAAGGTCCTTCAGGAACATTGTATGATATCAAGCCAGAGGTAACGGCACCTGGGGTCAATATTCTCTCAACCGTTCCATCCTATATGCAGAATAAAGAAGATTCATCGGATTATTCACATGCCTATCAACGGTTATCAGGCACATCAATGGCGTCACCTCAAGTAGCGGGGATTGCAGCATTATTACTTCAAGCACATCCTGATTATACGCCAAGCGAAATTAAATCTGTGTTAATGAATACGGCAGATCCATTGAAGAATCAATATAGCGTATTTGAAGTTGGAGCGGGAAGAGTCGATCCAATGCAAGCCATCCATTCGGACACGATGATTTCCGTTCTGGATGAAACACCATTTATTGAAAACCTGGAAGAAATCATCATTCCGGAACAAACCGGTGGTCTAAGCTACGGTTTTATTCCGATGGGGGATGAACATATTACAAAAACGACCAATCTATCAATTACAAATAATAGTAATAATAACAACAAGTACGATATTTCAGTAGAATATAATGTGGGGGCAAAGGCTTCTGGGTCTCTGGATGCTGAGAAAAATGGTGTGAGGCTCAATGTGCCAAGCTCCATGAAAGTGAAAAAGAATAAAGAAGAACAATTCAATGCGATTCTTACCATCCCGAAAACGGCTCAAAAAGGAACATATGAAGGATACATCGTGATTCAAAATCAAAAGGATCCAGAAATCAGCTATCGTATCCCATTCGGAGCGAAAGTCGTGGAGGAAGGAATCGGCTACTTTGATGTTTATACGAAAAGTATTTCGACTAATCGCGTGAACAATCCTTATAGCAGAAAAGAAACCGATTTTGATTTCAGATTGAATTCTCCGATGGAAAGATTGGATTGGGTACTGGTTGATCCAGATACGAAAGAAGACCTGGGATGGATTACAGGTGTGAATGCAACAGGAGCTGCAATCGATGTCGATTATTATATTGAAGAGGGGTTCTATGGATATTATTATCCATTAACAGGACATGATAAAAAGCCGATCAGCTATACAAAAGTGAGAGTGGAAGATGGCATTTATGATGTGAAGATGATCGGAACGACGAAAGATGGAAAGCAGTTTGCCAAAACATCCACCATTAGCTTAGATAACGGGGCACCAACAGTCGTTTATGATCAGACGAATGCATTGCCAACCGGTGACTTTCCGATTGTAGAGCTGGAAGAGGGTCAAGAAACAGTCACTTTATCAGGAACTTTATTGGATTCAGAAATAGAGGAAACGGCAAAGACCGATATCCCGCTCACTCAAGCAAGTAATAATATATGGTATGGGACGAATGGTCCAAGCTATCGACTACAAGTGGATGAAAATGGACAGTTTTCAAAGGAAATCAATGTAAAAACGTCATCCATCAGGGAAATGCAATATTTAGGAGCTGATTATGCTGGAAATACAGCTATTCCTAAAGTGGTCTACTATGCACCTAAAGGACTTCAATATGTTTTCGCGAAACCGGATAAAGAGTCTTACCAAATGGGTGACAAGATCACTTATACATTCTACGCTAACAATTTGGAAAAAGCCCATGACTTTTCAATGTATACCTATAACTCAAGTAAGCTTTTGGATTCTGTTGAATTCCAATTAGCGGATGGGTTACCAGAGGGAACAGAATTGAATGTGACAAAAACCGGTACAACAAGTGTCAGAAATGATATTGAGATAAAAATTCCAGATGAAGGCGTATCAGGAGACGTTGCATTATTCAAGATTGTAGCTGATACGAATGAGCAGGAGTTTTTCAATACGTATTCTCCATTGTTCAGTAGTGTAAGTACGATGAAGATTAATAACGGACCACGGATCCCGACGAAAATGGGAGCTCACCCAGTCTATCCGAAAGTATCAAAGGTTAATGCAGGATTTATAGGCGCAGAAGGACTCCTGACAGATGCAGGTCGCTTTGATTATAGCCGGGATTACACACAAATAGGTGCCACTATACACTTAGAGGATACAAATGGAAATACTTATCCTGTCACCATACCGAAAAACGGTGTTATTTCTATCGAACAACTACCATCATCTGTACAGAAGTATACCGTCGTTACGGATGTACCGGGACACTACACAACATATACACCACTTGAAGCGGGACGTACAGAAAATGGTGTAGATATTGGTGAATACATCACTTATTATATGGCCGTTTCCAAGCCTGGAGATATCAATAAAGACAATGCCATCGATATTCACGATGCACTACTGCTTCAAGATCATTGGGGAACGGACTATCGAAATACGGATATCAACTTCGATGGTACGACAGATGAAAAAGACTTTACACTCCTTGAGAAGTATTACTTGTCTGAAAATGATTTTGTATTAGATACTCCAGATCCTAAATCTGAAGTAGATGGTAATACAATTGACACGATTAAAGAGGAACTGGGAATTAATCCTTAACGGTTTCATTTCGAAACATTTTGATGAACGTAATCAACCAGAAGAAAGGGTAGTCCGTTAAGGGCTGCTCTTTTTTCGTGAATGAAAATTCATCGAGATTACACTTTACTCCTACTTTGAAAAGTCCGAATAGACAAAAAATAACACTATTTTAATGAAGATTGAAAAGGTATGATGATTAAAAAGAGTTAATCAAAAAACAATTAGTATAATCTTTCGGGAGTGAATTCGATGAGTTTAGGATTACTTATAAAATTTTACAGAGAGAAAAAAGAACTGACCCAGGAAGAACTGGGAAAAGGGATTTGTTCCGTTACTCATATCAGTAAAATTGAGCGTGGCAACACCCAATATTCTCCTGAAATCACGCATATGCTAAGCGAGAAACTCGGAATCGATCTGGAAAAGGAAATGCAGTCCCTTCAGAAATATGAGCGATTGCTTGAGCAATGGCACGATAGCATGGTTTTACAACAAATAAGTGAGATTGAACGTTTAAAAGACGAGGTAGAAAAGAATTCATTATTTCTCATCCAATCTGTTAAGAATAAGTATTTTTTATTACAATCCAGATACAACCTTTTGCAAGGGAACATCACCCAAGCAGAAACGCTGCTGGATAAAATGAATAAACACCGTAAAGAATTAAACACGTATGAACTTCACCTGCTTCATCACCTTCTCGGAATCACAGCAGGAATAAAAGGAGACTTCAAGAAGTCACTCGAATATCTTCTTCAAATCAATGAAAAAGAATATTTAAATCACGAATTCTTCTATCAAATCGCCATCGCCTATCATAACCTCCAATTTAAAGTAAAGGCCTATTACTATAGTGAAGTCGCACTTGATTACTTCAGGAAAACGAATAATTTTAAAAAGGTCATTGATGCTGAAACAATTAAGTTGATAAACGAAGGAAGAAACGAACTTTGGGATTTCGAGGAACTCGTAGAACGGTATAATCGTTTAATCGCACAGTGTGATATTATTAATGAAACGTCAAAAAAAGCGGCTTTATTAAGCAACTTAGCATACGAACACTCGTATGTTGAGAACAATGAAAAGGCAAAAATGTACTACAGGAAGACGTTATCTTTATTGGAGAAGAACCAAAAGTCACCTATCTATCTTAATAATCTGATTGGATACGTTTACTGCAGTTTACATATCGAAGGAAAGCAAGAAGAACAGGATCTCAAACTACTGATAGAGACAGGTACTCAATTCGCGAAGGAAATTAACGATCAAAGCAGTTTTCTATTCTTTAAAATGCTCCGCTTGTTACATGAGGATAAAAAAGAGTTGTATTATCAGTTTATTGAAGAAAAAATCATTCCCATGCTTGAGGGGAGCGGAAAACATCAACAGCTGCATTCGTATGAAAAAACGATGTATCAACATTATTTAGATAAGGGAAATCAAGAGAAAGCCCTTCTTTATGCAGGTAGATTAATTGAAAATTGTTAAGGTCGTGTGAGTAAAACACTGAAATGAAAAGCGGGTTGATCTAAACCAAGAGTACGGGAAAAAGTACCTTGGTTTTTTGATTTGAAGAAGTAGAAAACACTATCCATCAATCAGAAACAGGTATGTATTTTTATATAAAAAGGTCAAATAATGATAAGTTGACCTCGAATTTTTTTACTATCCAACATTACGTATCAAAAATGTACCTCTAATCGACAATAGTTGGGGGATTAAGGTAGTGAAAAAAGACTGGTTATTTTATCACACTATCTGATTTTTCGTAAGAATTAAGCAACTTCTTCATTTTCAAAGATAGAATAAATCAGGCAGTAATACCTATGAAAATGAAAGCTTAATCATGTGTAAACCCCAATACACCAAGGCTTACAGCTATGTCATAATAAAGACAGAAATCAGAATCTTACTTAAATTCTGATTAGGGGAACTTCTTTTGCTAGAAATTATCAACACAACCAGAATAGAGGGTGAGATATGGAGCAGATAGTGAAAATGGTCAAAAAAGCCATACCAATCGTAATCTTTTTACTCATCATGATGATCATAGGTTCCATCTTCATAAGCCTGAACAGCAGTAAACCACTATCCCTTTTTGGATACAAGCCGCTGACCGTATTGTCGAATAGTATGGCTCCTACCTTTGAGGCTGGAGACGTGATCATTACCCAGGAGATGGCTGCAGAAGATCTAAAAGAGGGAGATATCATCTCCTTTTACAACCAAGAGAAAAATCTGATTACTCACAGGATCACCTCCATTGTTGGAGAAGACGGAGTAAGGCACTTCTATACTCAAGGTGATAACAATAATACGGTGGATGAAGATGTTACAACGGCAAATGAAATAGTAGGGAAGGAGCTCTTTCATATTCCAAATATGGGTTTTCTTTCTCAATATACGAAAGGCCCGATGGGTTTCTTGCTATTCATCATTGTTCCATTAACAGGGTATGTGTGTTTAACGGTTTATGAAAGAATCAAGCCGAAGAAGAAGGAAGAGGAGTTTACCAAATCATAATAAATAATGGGGGATTGACATGTTTAAGTTGAAGAATGCATTTTTAGGAAGCGCTTTAGTAGGAGCAATCGTAGTATCTGGAAGCTTTGGTACATATTCTTGGTTCACATCCGAGACAAATGCCACAGGAGAGATTACAAACGGTACATTAGAAATCAACAACTCACAAGACATGGAAACCAAGATCATCGAAGCTACTGGTTTTGCCCCTTCTCAATTAAAGTACGGTGAATGGTTAAAGATTGAAAACACAGGTGATATGGATGCTTATCTTAAAGCTACATATGACCAGTCTCTAAGTGCGGATGTACCTTTAGATGCCTATAAAGTAGGGTATATCGCTTATAAGTTCTCTGAAGGACAAGAAATGACAGACGACATCCTGGAAGAATCAAGAATCTACTTAGATGAGTTATTCAATGGGACAACCAATGAAGTAAAATCTATGTCCAAAGCGATCGCTCCTGGAGTTGAAATGGTTGTCGGATTTGTAGAGGAAGAAGTTCAGCCTGCTGCAAAAGGCATGAGCGGGAAAGCCAAGATGGTACTTGGGGATGGTTCTAAAGAAGGCGAGAAGCATGAATTCTGGCAATTAAATGATGACCAATATATTGATCTTTCTTTCGCAATCAAACTGGATGAAAAAGCGGGTAATGAATATCAAGGAGTTACTTATACATCGAATTTGAATGTAACAGCCAAGCAAATGGATGAGGGTGCAAAAAACTAACGTATCCCTAAAATAGAATAACTTCGTGAATAACGTTTGAAAAGACAATCGATAGGAGAAAATCCTGATAGATTGTCTTTTTTTACTCTTAACTAAAGGAGATCAAAAGTTAATGAAGAAGTACTACAGGAGTGTCCTTTTCCTGCTCTTTATGATGTACATGGGAGGATGTCAGGAGAACGTAGGGGAAAATACCTATCAAGACGAGGAAGAGGCGGTGAAAGTGACTATGAATTCGACAGTCAAAGTTGATCCATCGATTAACCTTTCAAGTGAGAAGGTTATTTCCGTTATTATTGAGTTTAAGACAAAACCGGCAAAAATTGCCGTTTTAGAAGCAGAAGCTCAAGGCATGGATATGACCTTGGACAAAGCCAAGGAACACGTTGAACAAAGTCATCAGGCTTTCGAACAAGAACTTCATGCCTTCCTGAATGATAATGAAGTAAAATATCACATCAAACACAGGTACAAGACAGCCTTTAATGGGGTGTCAATAGAATTACCGGCAAATGAAATTAAGAGATTAATGGGCTCTTCTGTTATTTCTAAGATTTATCCAAACCAGGAAATCCAATTGGATCCTCCTATCCAACCTTCAGATCAACTGTAAATAAAGATACCCCTCACACCTTGAATCAGTCAGGTGTGAGTTTTTTTTACTAATTTTAAAAGCCACAATCATTTTCGGAAAATAGTATAAAAAATGTGAGAGAAATCGGGAAAATAGATAAGTTCAAAAGAACTACTCTCTTATTATTAAAAAATCCATATAATTGAAAAATTATAAAAATGTATAAGATTTAGTGCCAGTATATCATTGGGGAGCACTTATAACAGTCAAACGAACAGTGAAGAGTGAATAAAGAACTGGGTTAAAAGTATTGTTTCGAGCTTTGAGAACCCTGCTGAAAACCCCAATTTTCTCATGATCACTTATTAGTATAATAGGAGTATAACTTATATTGAAATAAAGAATTTGGATGAAGTGATTTATCGTATATTACATCACCCTGGAGGTTAAATCATGCATACTGGGACATTTATTAAGTATTATAGGATCTTTAAGGGGATGACCCAAAAGCAGGTGGGAGATGGGATCTGTACCCCTGGACATATCAGTAAGATTGAAAGCGGACACTTACAGATTACGGAAGATAAAATTAAATTGTTCAATCAAAGGTTAAATATTAACGTTGAGAAAGAGTTAAAGGCGTATAAAAAATTACAATTAGATTTGGAATTGTGGCATGATGTCATGATCAAGCAGGTAAACGGAAAAATTGAATTATTGAAGGAGACCATCGAACAAAATCCCTTAACCAAAATTGAAACCCTGAATGGTACCTTTAAGCTACTGAAAGCAAGGTACTTTATCATGAAAGGGGAGGTGAAAGAAGCTGCATTCTATTTAAGTCAGTTTTCTAATAAGCGTCTGTCCTTCCATATGTTCGATTACGATTTTCAGTTGTTTTACCATATTAGAGGCATGTATGAGCTTGCAAAAGGAAATCCACAAACAGCCCTGAAGTATTTGGAGAAAATAGATCGAGATATTTATGCAAACCCTGAAGCCTACTATTATATGTCAGTTGGCTACCATGATCTTGGGCAGCATGACAAGTCCCTGGAATATAGTCAGCTGGCTCTGAACTATTTCAAGGAAACGTTTAATTTTACAAGATGTGTAGACGCTGCTACGATTCAGTTGGTAGCGGAAGGCAGAAGCGAAGAATCGAGTCTGGCCATGTTGGTAGAGAAATATGATGAGTTGATCCAACATTGTGATAATCTGCATGATCATAGGAGAAAAGCCGTTCTTCACCTGAATTTGGGGACTCTTTATCGAGATGTCTTTGATGATAGAAAGGCAAGAGATGCATTTCAAATGGCATATGGATTATTGAAGCATGAGTCCGATAAAGAAATGTATGCAAACAGCCTTTTTGGTTATATTGATAGTTCCATGAATGTAGATGGTTCCGCAAATGTTGAAAAATATGCAAGTCTAATAGAAGAGGGACAGGCATCTGTGAGAGATATAAAAAACCCCTGCATGGAAACATTCTTTACGATGCTTGAGATCAGGGTTCATGAGGGAGAGCAAGCATACTATCAATATGTAGAGAATGTCCTCATCCCCCTATTGAAGGAAGAAGGGCAATACGCTCAGTGCAACTATTATATCCAAAAGCTGTACACACATAATCAAATGGATGGAAAAGAGATAAAAGGAAAAGAATGCGTTCTAAGCTAAGAATTATAAGGTTAGAAATTATCCAGTGAGGAGAGATTTGATGGAAAACCCGGATCGTTTAATCTCATCGTTTGAGGAAATCACCCTTAGTGATTATAAATTGCCGATCATCTGTATATATGAGGGGCCAAAAGATTATCAAGGCATGTTTGTAGCAAGGCTATTCGATGTCAATCAACCGACTCATTATATTTTGATGAGACCTACATTAGAAGCAATCAGAAGTGAAATTCCCGAACGTTTCTCGCTTGTACCGAAAGCACAAGGGGAAGATTCCAGTATCGTCGAAACATGGATTTAATTCCTGGTAAAAAAAGCTTCATCTCTCTAAAAGAGATGAAGCTTTTTACGTATTTTCGTTGGCATAAGGGTAGAATTTACTTTCGATTTTCTTATATTCCCTAAGGTTTTCAGTGAGACGTGCCAGCTTATGAACTTCTTGAAGAAGAAAGGTTTTATCTAATTCATATATGACCTCTCTTTCAATATGATCAATGGTATTACAGGCAAATTCCCAGATGTCCTTGTGTTTGGATGGCTGGATGGATTCTGCAATGAGCGCCAGTGCCCGCACAATGTCAGTAATGATTAAATGATTGTCTTTAGCATAATGTCGGATATAGCCAAACCCTCGATACAGGTAATAATCAAATGCTTCGGACTGGAGAATGACTCGGACTCTTCTTTCCCGGTCGATCAAATAAGGAGTGAAGGATAAGTGATCCTCCACCGTCAGCATAAGGTCAGCCATTTGATCAATCGTATTAGAGGCAGTTTTTGGATCATCATTCCCGAGTGCTTTGATTGCAACTTCAGCCAGCTTGTGAATCCCCATTTGCAGGTCCTGGATTTCGGTCTCTTTATGCCCCATTTCAATGAAAGTGAGATAGAAACCATCCGAAATATCGTTGGTCTCAGGTCCCCAAATACTCATGATTTCATTGCCGGCCAATATATAATCTCCGACTTTGTAATGAAGCTGAATGATGAGGTTATCCTGCATAGCCCGTTCGATCATTCCATGGAAATCGATTAACTGAATATAACCCGATTCCCTTGCCTGTAAGTGAATGATGTTCTTCTTCTCGTGTTCCATAAGGTCGCCATTTTCTGTTGTTCGATGGGTTTCTAAATCATTCTTTAACGTCTGATTGATCATCACCTCAGATACCTGCTTCATATTGTACGTAATATTGTGCACTTGCATCCAGGTGGATGCATGGTTAATGAAGAAGATAAATGTGACAGCAGTAAGGAAAGCGAGTCCGATCGTCATGGTCGGGGCAGCAACAAATAGTTCTTCCTTTGAATCTCCGATAAAGAGAAAGAGGAGCAAGACATATACAAAACTGCCATTGAAAATTCCAAGGGCATGCTGTGTTTGTTTGTCCGAAATGAAATCCAGGAGCATCCTGGGTGAAAATTGACCACTGAACATCGTGAGTACAACAAGCAGTGAATTCAAGGTGAAAGCACTGAGCGTCAGGATAGCCCCGATGAGTGTACTGACAAGCATGCGTGTAACAGATGCATCCATACTTAAGAAATCGAATGTATATTGAGAGATGTCAGCATACAGATCTAAAAAGAGGGTGAATGCTACAAGCAGTATGGAGAAACAAATATAAAAGAACGGCATATACCATATGGTCAGCCGAATCTCACGCATTCTCTGCCGTTTGGACATGACCATATATTTTCTGATGGATAAGGGAAGCAATTTTTTCAACATAATTGATCTGGTTCCTTTCAAATACAGGGATATGGATTAGTTTTCCCTGCCAGAACATGTTAAAACGTCTGTTTGCAAAATAGATTTATAGGTTCTTAGACAATGCTGTATCTTAAGTAAACCGATAGGAAATATAACAGTCTGTGCCATTAGAAAGAATTTTTTAAAAATACTAAAAATAGTATTGACGAGTGAATGATTCCCCTTTATAATCCAATTCATACTCAAATAGCAAGTAATACCAAAACGAAACATTATATCTCTTATCAAGAGCGGCGGAGGGATAGGCCCGATGAAGCCCGGCAACCTGCAGGATCAGACTGTAAAGGTGCCAATTCCTACAGATTCCATGTGGATCTGGAAGATAAGGGGAGGAGCATGATCATTTAGCCCTCTTCTTAAAAGAAGAGGGCTTTTCTGTATACCCTCTTTCTTTTCCGCTCACATACCTCAAGTGGATCTAACAGGAATGAATCATTCTTACGTATAAGTAAAAAGTCGATAAAAGGAGGCTGAATGATGTCAACGATTAATGTGGCACTTCTGGGGTTCGGAACAGTAGGGCAAGGGGTCTGTGAAGCAATCGATACTCATCAGGACAGATTGAAGGAAGTACTAGGTAAAGAGGTGAAGGTAAGGGCGATCCTTATTAAAGATCCCACAAAAGAGCGGAACATTGAACCATCCATCAACGTCACAACGGATTTCCAAGACATCCTGGATATCCCTGACCTACACGTGATTTTTGAAGCGATCGTGGGGGAAGAGCCGAGCTATACGTATTTAACCGAAGCCATTAAGAAGGGAGTTCATATCGTCACAGCCAATAAAGCGATGTTTGCCAAATATGGTCCTGAGCTATTGGAGAAGGCGAAAAGGAACGGGCTATCGGTCGGATTTGAAGCGACGACAGCCGGAGGAATCCCGGTGATCGGCAGTATCAGGCAGCTTCTGAAGGTGAATGAAATCAGACAAATTCAAGGGATTCTGAATGGGACGTCCAACTTCATCTTATCTCAAATGAGAAAAAGAGGTCTTACCTTTGATACAGCCTTAAAGATTTCTCAGGAGAAAGGATACGCTGAAGCCGATCCGACAAATGACATCGAAGGCTATGATGCATTCTATAAATTGCTGATCTTAAGTCAAACAGCCTTTGGCAGACAGCCCGATTGGAAGAATATTCGACGTAAGGGGATATCCCACCTGACTGCAGAGTGGCTCCAGGCAGCGGAATCCTTTCGATTACGGTTTAAGCACGTAGGTTCTCTTCGGCAGGATTCAGTAAACCATATCAAAGGTGAAGTAGAGCCCATCCTTGTCCATGACACCCATCCTTTTTACGGTGTGGAGGATGTGGAAAATGCCATATCTCTTAAAGGTAGTCTTGTAGGAAGGATTACCCTGCTTGGTCCGGGAGCTGGAAAGTTGCCTACAGGGAGCGCCATGGTAGAGGATTTTCTTTCATTGATAGAGAGGAAGTATACCGTGTCTGCTGAAAGTACCGTGAATACGGGAGAGGTTCTTGATGAGAGCAGCCACCAATGGGTCCTGAGAATCCGTGAAAATGATGATTATCAAAACTGGATCCCATCGTTCACTTTAAAGGATCGTATTCAACTGGGCGATTACCTGTACGTATTTATTGAAGGCAGGAAAGAGACACTTGAATCGCTTCTTCGGACACATGACCACATTCAAGCTGTTTCTATATTAAAAGAAATTCCGTTGGAAAATGAAGTGAAAACCGAAGCTGCAGTTTCTTAGAAGTAATCTTTTAAAAAATATGGTCTGTTGGAAAGTAGGGGTATCATTGAGTATGATCGTTCAAAAGTTTGGTGGAACCTCTGTTGGTTCTACAGATCGAATCAAACGCATGGTCTTTCATGTCATGAAGGAAAGAGAAAAAGGTCATGATGTTGTCGTTGTGGTATCAGCTATGAATAAAACGACTGATACACTCGTAAGATTGGCAGGGGAACTCTCCGCTGAGCCAAGTAAGAGAGAAATGGATATGCTCCTGAGTACCGGGGAGCAGGTGACAATCTCCCTTTTGACAATGGCCCTGCAGCATAAAGGACTGGAAGCCGTATCCCTGACAGGAAGACAGGCGGGAATCCAAACCGATGGAGTATTTGGGAATGCCAAGATTACCTCGATCGATACCGACCGGATAAAATTGGAGTTATCAGAAGGACGAATCGTCGTGGTAGCCGGTTTTCAAGGGATCACGGATAAAGGAGAGGTGACTACATTAGGCAGGGGTGGTTCGGATACGACCGCTGCTGCTCTTGCGGCCGCTTTAAAGGCGGATAGGTGTGATATTTATACGGATGTCGATGGGGTGTATACGTCGGATCCGCGAATCGTTCCCCGGGCTACGAAAATCGACACCCTCTCCTATGATGAGATGCTGCGTTTAGCAACCATGGGAGCCGGTGTCCTGCATCCTAGAGCGATTAAACATGCGAAGGAACATCATGTGCCACTTGTTGTATGTTCCAGTTTGAATGAGGGGCGAGGGACCGTCATTAGTGGAAGAACACAGAAAAATGCCCCTATTGTCGGGGTAGCCTATCAGAAAGACATTTCTGTTCTGACAATCTTTGACTGTCAGGGTGGAGAGTCACTGATTCTTTATGATCTCGATTCCCATCACATTGAGACAGAAATCATTAAATACGAGGAAAACCTTGTCCTCATGGTAAAAGATCAGGATTTTCATGCAGTAAAGAGAATCGTCGAACAATATAACCAGGCCTACTCTCACATAGAAGAGAGAGAAGATCTATCTAAGGTGTCCGTGATCGGTCGCATCAACTCAACGCATGAGGTAAAAGAGAAGGTTACCAACGTTTTTCATGACTACCATATTGCAAAGGCGTCCATTTGGGAATCCTCGGTAGGATTAAGTGCACTGGTTGATAGATGCGATGTAGAAAAAGCAGCCAGAGTACTTCATATGCACTTCGGTTTGGATAATGTGGAATCAAGGAGAGCTGTTTTGTAAATGGATAGGGAAGCTGTACATTCTGTCTATAACACGTTTTAATAAAAAGCTCTTTTCGTAAACATTGTTTTGCGCGGAATACAAGAAAACAAAAAAGTGAATTTTTCTTTTGAATGAGTGCTGGTGTGAAAACATAGACCGTTCCTTTTCGCTCCAGGCACAAGATTCCCCGGGGAGGAAGTCAAGCCTCCTCGGGCTTTGCCCTGTGGGGTCTCGACCTTTCCTCTATTTCCCGCAGGAGTCAAGTGCCTTCCGCTACAATCCACTCTGTGCTACTACATTCTTACTGCTTATAAGTTTAGATAGACAAACAAAAAATCTCCTATTCTAGGTATGTGGAGAACTTCTCCCCAAAACAAAGATCTACAAAGGAATAAAATTAGATATTATATTAACTCCTAAATCGATTGATAATTGAACGATTTTTCAAAAGAATCAAACAATGATCCCGCGGTAAAAAACTTCTTGTAAAGAGACCGATAGTCCGTTTTCTCCAGATAGTTTTTGTTACTTTTAAGCTCTGTCACGAAATTTCCTTATAGATGGTGAGGGGGAACTGCGTAGACTCCTGCGGAAGTACGGTCGTGCCGAGATCCCGGAAGCGGAGCTGAGGAGGCTCGGCCGAACGTCCGCGGAAAGCGAAGCAGTTCCCCTCACTATCAAGCACATACTAATTTGACAGAGCCCAACCAGATATTACGTTATAGAACAACAATCTTTGCAAAAAAAGAATAATAAAAAAGTGTATAGGCACCTATACACTTTTTTCACTTATGGACTGATCAAAACAGGCGTACCGATTGGAACGATTCCCGCTAACTCCTCGACGTCTTTGTTATACATTCGTATACATCCCTTGGAAACGGCATTTCCAATCGAGCTTGGGTCGTTGGTTCCATGAATCCCGTAACTTTCTTTCGATAAACTCATCCACATCGTTCCAAAAGGTCCGCCGGGATTTGGTGCTTTGTTAATGATGATAAATTCCCCGATGGGAGTTTCAAAGAGCACTCTCCCCACTGCAATGGGATACTGCTTGATTTGAACCCCATCCTTGAACAAACGCAGCCACCTGTTGTTAACAGAAACCTGAATGCGGTAAGGATTATTGGTTGAATCCGGAATCCCTGGTATCGTAATCGTTTGACCTGGATAAATCACATCCGGATCAATACCGGGATTGGCATTAAGTATAGCAGGTAACGGAGTCCTGTAATCCCTTGATATTTGACTGAGTATTTCCCCCACCCTGACTGTGTGAATCAGCTCAAACACCTCCCAATTTCACTCTCCCTCTATCCTATGTGCGTGAGAGAAAGTCGTTCAAGAAGATGAATAAGTAAAAAAGCCTGCACCTCTTAAAATGAAAGAGGCGACAGGCATCCACCGTTATTGAGGCATGCTTTGTTGTGGAACGGTTGTATAGCTTTGGAGCATAAGGGTCATATCCTGGTCGTTTAATTGAGGGACCTGATAATAGCCGTGCTTATTTTGATAAAGGAAAATCTCATAGCTCATTTCAATGAAATTAGGGACGCTGTCAGCTACGACACGCCGTAATACAGGGTTTGTCATCTCAAGGGCTGTCATCGCAAGAAGCATGGCCAATGACTTGGTTTGTCCCAGCATATAAGCAGACAAGCCTTTATCGGAAAGGTCGTTGACCGATTGATTCGGTTTTTTAGGTGCTCCGGGCTTGACACCGTATGTGGTGGTATTGGTTTGAGTCATTTTGTATTGCTGGGTTGGCACAGTTGGGTCATGCCCTGTCGAAAAGCTTCCGACAATCGTATTATACATAGTGGTGACGAATGTCGACTGGCGCTTTAGTATATCCTTTAGTTCCGGATCCTGAATGTGCTGATCATACATTTGATACTGATCAAGCATGCTGATGATCCCTGCTATGATCTCATGGGCATCAAAGAGCTCATGGCCCCCATGGTTTTTACTTTGAGTGTTCATCATATTCGGTGGCATCTGAGTTCCTGGTGGTGTCATATTCGATGGTTGTCCTTGGTTTTGCATCTTTTTTCCTCCTTGAAAATAGCATCGATGATTAGAATATCCTTATTACGCACAATTATGTATTTCGGTTTAATACTTGGAAGCCTGTCCGAATACAATAGGAAGAAGTCAATTTGAAGGTGGTCGAAGATGAGTACATTCATAAGCTATATCATTTTGGGGTTATCGCTTTCTGCACCTATGGGACCGATTAATGCGGCTCAATTGGACAAGGGGATCCGCTTCGGCTTTTTTCATGCCTGGCTTGTGGGGGTAGGGGGAATGGTAGCGGACGGCATCTTTATGCTTCTTATTTATTTCGGTGTCTCTCAATTTATTGATACCCCGGTCATTAAATTGTTCTTGTGGATATTTGGGTTCTTTGTATTGACGTATACAGGAATTGAAAGCATCCAGAAATCGGCATCCATAACAATGCCCTCTCATCAAAATCCCCATGAAACAAAAGGAAAAGCTTTTCGCACAGGATTCTTTATGGCCATTTCCAATCCATTAAGCATTCTATTTTGGCTTGGTATCTATGGTTCCATGTTAGCTCAGGCTTCCGGCTCCTATGAAGCAGGACAGCTCTTCCTGTACAGCATGGGGATCTTTCTTGGAATCACCCTTTGGGATCTTACGATGGCCGGTGTGGCGACAGGGGCAAGGAAACTGGTCAGTCCTGTTGTTTTGCGTGTCATATCCATTATTTCCGGTCTCATTTTGATGGGGTTTGGGATCTACTTCGGTGTCCAGGCCTGCCGTATATTATTAGGCTAGACAGACACCCACTAAGTTCCTTCCTAATAGGATAAATGTGTACTATTTAGGAGGGATCAGCTATATGTTATGGTCTAAAAGTTTGATTGATCAACTAGGGGAGGAACTCGCTCCATGGCAGAAAGCAGCCTATGGGCACTTCTCGGCCGCAATGTGCGACGAAGAAAAACCTTACCCATGTGTACCTGGAAAACAAGGCTTTCAGACAGATACATTACGCTTCGGATTTGCAGAAGATCCAAGAAATCAAGCAGCTTCTGAAAAACTTGCCTGCTTACTCAAACAATATGGTGAAATCTCAAGGGATACAGGGAAGTATGCATCTCTTGTTGTCTTTTTTAATTCAGAGGAGATAGTGGCTGAGAATCAATCGATTGATTCTTATCAGGATATTTTCTGGGGGCTATTGAATCGAATTCATGAATTGGATGAATCCCCATGGCCGGAAGATATTGCGAAGGATCCCCATCATCATACATGGGAATTTTGTTTTGACGGGGAGCCATACTTTGCCTTCTGTGCAACACCTGCCCATACCATGCGGAAAAGTCGTCATTTTCCTTATTTTCTTGTAGCCTTCCAGCCCCGGTGGGTGTTCGATGAAATCAACTCTTCCACTGCATTTGGCCAGAAATTAAAGAAAGTGATTCGGAAGCGGCTCATTGAGTATGATGAGGCAGAACCCCATCCGAGCCTTAAATGGTATGGTCAGGAAGACAACTATGAGTGGAAACAGTATTATCTGAGTGACGACGATTCATCTCTATCAAAATGCCCATTTTTAAATATGCAGAAAAAAATCAAGAGTTAAGGCGTTCAGGCTTTAACTCTTTTTTCTTTTACAATTGTCGCAACCGCAATCAGTACAATGAAGCCGATGCTTACAAAAAAACCAATACGACTTACATGATCAAGAAGCGTGCCGCTGATCGCCAATAAAATGAGGATGAGTGCAAAGGTTGCTTGGAAATGGTCCCACCAACCGTTGCTCATCAGCTTGTAAAAGGAGGCAAGGATAAAGATCCATGTATAAAGAAGCATGAGTCCCGCTGCGGTAGTGATATACTCGAATAGTTTGTCCGGCAGGAGCATGGCGACCGCAATTGAAGCAGCGACAACAAGGGTGGTGAGTCCGAATGCTGGGAAGGGCACCTTCAAATTCCCTTTCTTGGCAAAAATTTTGGGAGCATCCCCTTCTTCTGCCAAAGCCACCAGCATCGTCGTGACTGCATATAAGGAAGCGACCATGGTGGAGAACCCGGCAATAATCAGGATGGCGTTGAATACATGGGGGACCCAGGGAAGGTCATATTGTTTAAGAGCCGTTAGAAATGGACTTTCATTCGGATTGATTCTGCCTGCAGGTACGAGCTTTAATACGAGAAAAAAGGATAAAAGGTAAAGGATGGTCAAGATCAGAAGCATGATATTCCCTGACTTAGGCGCATCCTTCGGGTCTTTAAGCTCCTGAGCCATCAACCCCATCACTTCAATTCCCCCGAATCCATAAAAGGCAAAAAGAAGGGCGAGCCATAAACCCTTTCCATCGTGTGGCAGTATCTCTGTTAATGGAGATTGAAGCGGTTGGGCTGTAGCATCGGCTCCTAACCACCCGAACATGGCGGCAGCGGCGATGATAACAAACATCACGATGGCTGCTACTTTCATGATTCCAAACAGATTCTCCATCTGTTCCACTTTCTGCACGCCCATCAAAATGATCAGTAATCCAATACCAGCAAATCCGGCAGTAAACATCCACAGAGGAATGGCAGGAAACCAGAATTGAGCAAAAAGAGCAAGAGCGGTTAGTTGACTCCCCATGATGAGCATTTCTGCCGACCAATAGACCCATCCGTTACTGAACCCTGCCCATGATCCGTAAGCCTGCTTTGCATAAGTACGGAAGGACCCCTTTTCAGGATGGTTGGCCGTTAACTTTGCAAGGGCTTGAAACACCATCCATGTTCCGATTCCGGCCATTAAATAAGCAATCAAAACAGAGGAACCCGCCCTCTGAATAGGGATGGCTGATCCTAGAAAGTAACCTGTTCCAATGATACAGCCCACACCGATAAAAGAAAGCTGCCACCATGTAAGATTTGTTTGATTCGTACATTTACTCATCTGTTTTTCACCTGACCTTTCCCCTCCATAGTTTGACATTTGGGTCCGTGAATTATGTGAAAGGGACAGAATGATTTCCCTGAGAAAGGAGAAAGTAAGGGAGACTGATACTAAGGAGGCTGGCTCATGGTAAAGATTCATCCGAATTGCTGGAGTGAACATGGAGAATTAAAGACGGTGATGGTGTGCTCGCCTTCTTCATTGGATATACCTGATCAAAGAACGGCGGATTACGTTGGTTGGGAAAAACCTGTTAACCAGGAAATAGCGAAAGAAAACCATGAAGGTATGATAAAGGCAATGGAAGGTGCAGGAATAACGGTCATTGATTATTCCCGATACTTAAAGGGGAAAAATGCTGAACTTAATCATCAGCTCATCAATAGGGTATTTGTAAGGGACCTGGCATGTGTATATGGAAATACTGTCATCCCGGGTGATGCAGGGGTTTCAATGAGAGCGCCTGAATACGTACATAGTCATGAGCTGTTTCAAACATGGTTTGATGAAAAGACTTTTTCGATCACAGATAATAACCGCTTGAAGGCATTGGAAAATGGGGATGTATTCGTTCTGAATAAAGATGCCGTCTTTATTAATACAGGAATGCGGACAAGTATTGAAAGTATTGAAGAGATCCAACAGGAGATCTTTCGGGCCGGCTTCTCGGAGATCGGGATCATCGACTTGCCGCGAACCGGGGAAACCATGCACTTGGATATGAACTGCAATGTTGCAGGATCCAGCCTTCTCATAGCCAAAAGCTATATGAGGCTATTTCCAGTACAAATCATCACAGAACAGGGTGGACGGTACGTGATGATGGAGGAATTCATCCGACACCAGGGCTTCGACGTTCTATGGACGGATGATGTAAAACATACGGTCGCGGACATCAATTTTTTAAACTTGGATCCGGAGACCCTGTTAGTCAGCACGAAAGCCAATAAGAAGATATTGAAGGATCATCCGAAATTAAAAGGGAAGAAATTGATAGAAGTCGATGTGAATGAACTTGAAAAAGGTGGAGGCGGGATAAGGTGTATGACGCTGCCTTTAGAAAGGAAATGAAACATTAAGAGCCGATTGGAACACGTAGACTGGAGATTACTTCTCCGGTTTTTTTATTGGAGTGGAGCATTCTCATTTAACGGTGTTGGCTGAAAAAAGTTCTCATTTAAATTAAATTAATAGTACTATTATCACCGTTTCGAGACTAGACCAATAGACTTGTATATTACATTACGTAAGATTGTAATCAATCTAATCTGTTAACCTTTGTACTTAAAACCTATATATGACAAGAAATCTATGTCCCTTGATAGAAAAATATTTTTCTCATACGAAATGACTAGAAGCAGATGAAATTAATTGAGAATAGTTATCAACTACCATTGACATTGATAATCATTATCAATTAAGATGACGTTGGAAGCAAAAGCCAATCAATCACGAAAGGAAGATTTGATGATGAGTATACAAAATGCCATTTCAAATAGAGAATTACTGGACCAACAAGAGAGACGCGAGTCGAATGCGAGATCCTATCCGAGAAGAATTCCACTGGCCATCAGTGAAGCAGAGGGAATCTATGTGACGGACATGGAAGGGAATAAATACTTGGATTGCTTAGCGGGAGCGGGAACATTAGCGCTGGGACACAATCACCCGGCCGTCATTGAAGCCATGGAGCAAGTAATCCGTGATAAACGGCCATTACATACGCTAGATATTACGACGCCTGTGAAAGAGGAGTTTGTGAATGAATTATTCTCTTCTTTGCCGGAAGGGTTTCGTGATCGGGCGAAGATCCAATTCTGTGGGCCGACAGGCGGCGATGCGATTGAGGCTGCGTTGAAATTAGTGAAAACGGCAACCGGTAGACAAAGCATCCTCACGTTTCAAGGTGGATATCACGGTGCTACTCACGGGACGATGGCGATCAGCGGAAACCTGGGTCCTAAAAAGAACGTGCAAGGGCTGATGCCTGATACTCATTTCTTACCTTACCCATATACATACCGATGCCCATTTGGGGTAGGAGGAGAGGAAAGTCATCGCATCAGCAGTCAATACATCGAGAATCTCCTTGATGATCCCGAGAGTGGAATATTACCACCGGCTGCCATGATTTTTGAAACGGTCCAAGGTGAGGGTGGTTCCATACCGGCACCGATCGAATGGATAAAGGAAATGAGAAGAATCACTAGTGAGCGGGGTATTCCACTCATCATCGATGAAGTACAGACGGGAATCGGACGTACTGGAGAACTATTTTCTTTTGAGCATGCTGGAATCATACCGGATGTGTTTGTTCTTTCAAAAGCAATCGGAGGAAGTCTTCCTCTATCTGTTGTGATATATGATCGTGACCTGGATGCCTGGGAACCGGGGGCACATATCGGCACCTTCAGAGGAAATCAAATGGCCATGGCAGCAGGGACAGCAACATTGAAGTTCATTAAGGAGAATCACTTGGTTGCCCATGCCGGGGAAATGGGAGAAAGACTTCTTCAATCTCTACAAGATCTTCAACAAGAATTTCCTGAAATAGGTGATGTAAGAGGCAGAGGGCTGATGGTAGGAGTGGAGATCATTGATCCCATTAAATCTCATTCAGCGAGCGGAAGTCAGCCGGCTGATCCTGATGTCGCAAGCGGAATTCAGCGTGAATGCTTCAAACGGGGATTGATCCTGGAGGTAGGGGGAAGACATGGGGCTGTTGTCCGTTTCCTTCCGCCATTGATCATCACAAGAGAGCAAATCGATGAAGTGGTATCGATATTCAGAGAAGCTTTAATCGCCTCTCTTGCGGAGTGAAATCATGAAAATGAAAACTATCGAAAGAGAAACCAGCCAGGACTCCTTCTTTCTACATCAAGGGGAAGAAGGAATCCGTGCATTTAATGAACTGATAGAGGGAGTAAGCAGGAAACTGCAAAAGCTATATGAAGGTACCGGGAATCCTTTTATCGGGAAAATGCCCGGAGCAATAAAAGAAGAAATCAAACCGATCATGACGTTTACTGCGGAAGGGAAATCCTTTGAAAACGTCCTTGATGAAATCGATGAACCGATTTTAAAAAACAGTCTTCATATATCCCACCAGAAGAGTATGGCCCATTTACATTGTCCTCCCCTTCTTCCAGGGGTGGCGGCGGAATTGATCATCGGAACGCTCAATCAATCTATGGATTCCTGGGATCAGAGTACAGCTGCCACCTATGTGGAAGCAGAAATGGTGAAGTGGTTGACAGAAAAAATAAAGCTTCCGGCATCATCCGGCGGAGTCTTTACAAGTGGTGGAACCCAATCGAATTATATGGGACTCCTGTTGGCACGCGATGCATTCTGTCATTCGAAATGGAACCATAACGTACAACGGGATGGTTTGCCAGAAGGCTTTAACCGATTAAGGATTCTTTGTTCAGAAGAGGCCCATTTCACTGTGAAGAAAGCGGCTTCCCAACTGGGGTTGGGAGAACAAGCGGTTGTGACGGTTAAGACCGATGAAAATCATCGGATGAGCGTCCGGGAAGTGAATGAAACACTCCAGAAGCTTGATCAGGAGAACTTATTCCCCTTTGCCCTTGTTGCTACGTGTGGGACCACCGATTTTGGAAGTATCGACCCAATGGAGCAACTGGCAGAAATCGCCCGTGGGCAGGGGCTGTGGTTCCATATCGATGCCGCATACGGCGGCGGTCTGATGCTTAGTCATTCTCATACAGACAAACTGAAAGGGTTGGAGAACGCAGACTCCATTACGGTGGATTTCCACAAATTATTTTACCAGCCGATCAGTTGCGGAGCGTTCCTCGTTAAAGAAGAGGTCAATTTCCGTTATCTATCTTATCATGCTGATTACTTGAATCCCGTCAAAGACGATGAAGAGGGCATCTTGAACCTGGTGAATAAGTCTGTTCAAACGACGAGAAGATTCGATGCGTTAAAACTGTTTCTGTCACTAAAGACAGTTGGGACCGACCTTTTTGGGGGCATGATTGATGAAACGATAAAGCTCGCCAGATACACTGCTTCTTATATGGAAGAGATAGAAGACATTGTGATTCAAAACCCTGAGCCGGAAATCAATACAGTCATCTTTCGCTATCAGCCAAAAAGGATGGAGGGAAAGGATCTGGATCTCAATTATTTGAACCGAACGATCCAACAAACCCTGCTATATAAGGGGAAAGGGGTTATTGCGAAAACAGTGATAAAGGGTCAAACCTTCTTGAAATTGACGTTATTAAATCCAAGAACAAAGCCGGAAGACATTCATTCCCTTGTACATGAGATTGAAGAGATCGGCACCGAATTAGTAAATGGAGGGTTATTCATTGAGAAACATTAAGGAAATTGCTGAACATGCAACGATGCAAAGCTTTCTAAATTGCTATTTAAGAGAAACAGGGAACTACGCTGAAGAGAGCCGCTGCGACAATGATCCGTCACTTGGGGAGTTTGAGAAGGTGATCGTCTCACATTTGGTTCTGCAGCAGATTGAATTGATTATACCAGTGAAATATTGGTCTCTAACGGATCGCCATCTATTCGGCTTTCCCCTCTATTACCGGGTAGGAGAAAGCGAATTAAAACCACTCGACTACGTTACCCTTACAACACTAGTGGTGAAAGAGTTCTTGCTTGATAAGAGTCAAAGTGGAGCAGAGGATGAACTGCTTTTAAGAGTGATCTTAAGCTGTCGAAGTATACAAAGCTATGTTGAAAATCGTGTACATGACAACGAGGCACTCACGGATGAAGAATTTGATTATATCGATGCTGAGCAGTCCCTTCTATTCGGACATATGCTTCACCCAACCCCGAAAAGTAAACAAGGCCTGACGGAACAAGAAGACCATTTGTATTCTCCTGAATATAAAGGGAAATTTCAGCTACATTACTTTAGTGCGGAAAAATCATTGGTAGAACAGGATTCAAGTGCCGACAAATCTGCAGCTTCCATCATTTTTGAAGAGTTAAAGGATGGTTCTGATGTAGATCAGAAATGGTTGCAGAAGCTCTTAGAAGATGGAGATCGAATTTTAGTTCCTGTTCACCCTCTTCAAGTGAAGACATTATTGAAAAAGGTGAACGTACAAGACCTGATGGCAGAAGGACGACTGGAATATATCGGTCCGATAGGGAAGCGTTTCACGGCTACCTCATCATTTAGAACGGTCTATAGCAGGGAATCCCGTTACATGTATAAATTCTCTGTCCCTGTCAAAATCACAAACTCTCTTCGCATCAACCAAAAGAAGGAACTGGCAAGGGGAGTAGAGGTTTCGAAATTACTAGAAACGGAAGTGGGAAAAAGTCTTAACAAAGAGTTCCCACACTTTAAGGTCATCCAGGATCCTGCTTATTTAAACCTGGACCTGAAAGAAGAAGTTTCCGGGTTTGAGCTTGTCATCAGGGAAAATCCTTTCTATGAAAACAGTCGCGGGACCAGCTTGATCGCAGCCCTATGCCAGGACCATGCTTATGGGGGAATGGCCAGAATACATTCCATCATTAAAGGGATAGCGCAAAGAGAGAATAGAAGTCTGGAAGAAGTAAGCCAGGATTGGTTCAGTCGATACTTATCCCTGACGCTGGATCCGATGATCTGGTTGTTCCACACGTACGGGATCGCCCTGGAAGCCCATCAGCAAAACTCGGTGATCCAGCTGAGGAACGGTTACCCTGAAACCTTCTATTACAGGGATAATCAGGGATACTATTATAGCGAATCCAAAGTAGAAAAACTTAAAGAATTCCTTCCAGAATTAAATCAGGTAAGCGACACCATTTGTGCCGATGAAGTGGCAGAGGAACGATTGCGCTATTACTTCTTCTTTAACCATTTATTCGGACTGATAAATGGTTTTGGGGCAAGTGGTCTCATCGACGAAGAAAAACTTATGAATCTTGTAAAGGAACGTCTGGAGTACCATGAACAGCAGTGGGGGGAAGATTCCAATCTACTGAGCAGTTTATTATATCAACCGGTCCTTCCGTGTAAAGCGAATCTATTGACCCGATTCTATGACATGGATGAACTGGTCGGTCCGATGGAAGCTCAATCGGTCTACACGATGGTGAAAAACCCACTTGCAAAAGAGGTGGAAATCCATCATGTTCTATGACCACGAAGTGTATGTTCAAGAAATCCAAAAGACGGTTCAATTTAAGAAGATTGATTTTGACCGGGACGCGGAGCTTATTCACAAATGGATGATGGAGGAACACGTCCATCCATTTTGGAATTTAAATATTCCATTTGAGAAGTTTCAAGACCATTTGATAAAAGCTTTGTCCGATTCACATCAAACCCTGTACACAGGGTATCTTGACGGTGTGGCCATGAGTTACTGGGAGGCCTATTGGGTAAAAGGTGACGTGGTCGAGGATACGTATACTCCTGCTCCTTTCGATCAGGGTGTGCATTTGTTAATTGGAGAGAGGGAGTATCTTGGTAAAGGACTTTCACTGCCATTATTACGAGCGATGGTTTCGTATCAGTTCCAAGAAAAGAAGACTACTAAAGTCGTAGCGGAACCGGATATCCGAAATGACAAAATGATCCATGTTTTTGAGAAATGCGGTTTTAAACCCGTTAAGCCGATTACTCTCCCCGACAAAACCGGACTGCTCATGTTTTGCGAGAGAAGCGAATTTGAAAAGAGGTGGCTGAATGATGGACTTCACGAACAGATCAAATGAATTATATGACGTCATCGGGATCGGATTGGGTCCGTTTAATCTGGGGTTAGCTGCCTTATTGGATTCAGTACCCGAAGTGAAAAGCGTATTTTTGGAAAAGAAGAAAGCCTTCAATTGGCATCCAGGCATGTTGATTGACGGAACGACCTTACAAGTGCCGTTCTTTGCGGATTTAGTCAGTTTGGCAGATGTACGAAGTGATTACAGTTTTCTCCGCTACCTGGAGGCTCATAACCGCTTATATCACTTCTATTTTCTGGAAAAATTTCACATCCCGCGAAAAGAATATAACCATTACTGCCAGTGGGTGAGTGAGCAGTTGGACACATGCCGATTCGGAATGGATGTCCAAGGGGTTGGCCCAGTCCAATTGGGAAGTGGGGACAGCGTATATGAAGTCACCGTGTGGAATGATGCCCTTCAACAAACTGAGACAATGTTTACAAAACATCTCGTGCTTGGAATAGGTTCTGTTCCTTCTGTACCTGAAGCTTTTCAGGAAATGCTGGGCAAATCCGTATTTCACAGTGCCGATTATTTATCCAATAAGGAGATATGTGCAAATGCTGAATCTGTTGCCGTGATCGGATCCGGTCAAAGTGCAGCAGAAGTGTTTCTCGATGTAGCCAAAGAGCAGGAGAATCAAGGGTTTTCACTGCAATGGTATACGCGTTCAAAGGGATTCTTCCCGATGGAATATTCAAAACTGGGCCTTGAGTATTTTTCACCCGATTATACCCGTTTCTTTTATCAGCTTCCACAGGAAAAGAAGGATCAGCTCCTAAAGGAACAAGGTCTTCTTTATAAAGGCATCAGTTCAGAGACGATCGCTGATATATATGATTATTTATATGAACGATCCGTAGGAAGCGAGGACCCGGACATCTGCTTACAGGCCATGACAGAGATCGTCGGAATCGAAAAAAATGAAACAGGGTTTGAACTGGAGGGCTATCACCGGATCAAGGATGAACATTTTGTAGATAAGGCAGATGTCATCATTCTTGGCACTGGCTATAAGCCTGCATTCCCGGGATTCCTTTCAAAAATGAAAGAGTGGATTGCATGGGATGAATATGACAGATACAAAGTGAAAGAAGATTATCGATTAGAAGCCTATGTGGAAGGTCCGGGTGAAATCTTTGTACAGAACGGTGAGATGCATACTCATGGAGTCGGGGCACCTGATCTTGGACTCGGTGCACACCGTAATGCGATCATCATCAATACCATAACAGGAAGAGAAGTATATCCGGTTCAGACCAAAAATGTGTTTCAAACCTTTGGAACGAAAGCAGCACAGATTCCCGTTCCTCTCTGATGCAAAGAAGGCATAGACTAAGTGAAAGAAGGGGTAATATGTTATTCAATGAAGAAATTCAACGTGTTTTTAAGAGTGATAGCTGGACGAAAGTGAATAAGAAGTTGATAGCTAAAATGCTGTCTGAGTATATGTATGAAGATATGATCCTACCTGAAATCCTCTCAGAAGAAGGAGAGGATATCGAATACTCCCTGCAGGTCTCTGATTCAAAGCACTTTCACTTTATCGCACAAAAACGATTGTTTAATAGTTTCGATGTGAAATGGACGACGGTATATATCGTTGAAAATGGAGGAAGAAAGGAAGCCGATAGTGCAATAGAGCTATTGGTCGATCTCCAGGACGTCATCGGGATGTCATCTGAGACGGCAGGGCATTTAATCAAGGAAATGAACAGTACGTTAATAGCAGATGCCCATCTTCTTGAAAAAGAAACGAAAACGTCGGACGAACTGGTTCATGAAGACTACGCAACCCTTGAAGGCTATATGACAGGCCATCCATGGATTACATATAACAAAGGGAGAATCGGGTTCGGGTATGATGATTACCTTGCCTTCGCTCCTGAACAGCAGAAAGAGGTCCAACTTTCCTGGATAGCCGTTCATACCTACATCGCATCATTTCAATCTGTAGAAGGATTGGATTATCAAACGTTGATTGCAGGTGAACTAAGTGAGGAAGATCGAAACCGTTTTGATGAGATCGTCAAACAAAATGGAAGCGAACCATCGGAATACTATTACTTGCCGGTGCACGAGTGGCAATGGAAAAACTCGCTGATTCAGAATTTCCCCGAGGAACTGGCCATGGGTCGGATCATTCCTTTAGGAGAGGGAGAAGACCGCTACCTTCCTCAGCAGTCGATCCGCACATTTGTGAATCGAACAAATAAGGATAAGCATCATGTGAAGCTTCCGATGAGTATTTTGAACACGCTGGTTTATCGGGGACTGCCATCTGAACGAACCGTGATTGCTCCCAAGGTGACAGAGTTCATTAAAGGAATGGCTGAAATGGATCCATTTTTAAAAGATGAATGCCGGGTCATCCTGCCAGGGGAAAATGCCAGTATGAATGTAAATCACCGCTACTATACACAATTAAAGCAGGCACCTTATCAATACTTGGAGATGCTTGGAACCATATGGAGAGAAAGCATCTATACGTATTTAGAAGACGGGGAACAAGCGATTACACTGGCTGCCTTATTGTATGAAGATCATAACAATAAACCGTATGTTGAGAGTTTAATAGAACAATCAGGCCTGGACTCAGAAGAATGGATGAAGCAATTTTTCAAAGTCGTAATGGATCCTCTCCTTCATTACCTTTATCAATACGGAACGGTATTCTCTCCTCATGGACAAAATACGATTGTCGTGTTGAAGAATGCGAAACCTCACCGATTAGCCATTAAAGATTTTGTGGATGACGTCAATATTTCAGACCAGGATTTCCCTGAGCTGCAAGGGCTGTCAACTGAATTTAAAGCGGTCCTTCGAACGGAGCCGCCTGAAGGGCTTACACAGTTTATCTTCACGGGTCTCTTTATCTGTCACCTGAGATACTTGAGCAACCTGTTAAAGAACAATGGAGTGATGGAAGAAGAAACATTCTGGGGTCTCCTTGCTGATTCCATTCTCAACTATCAGGAACGCTTCCCGCAATTACAGGAACGCTTTGAGCTATTTGACTTCTTTAAACCAGAGCTTACGAAATTATGCTTGAACCGGAACCGTATGGTGGACTACGGATACTCTGATGACGATGACCGCCCACACGCTTCTGAATTCGGGAAAGTAACAAACGCTTTAGCTGCATTAAAAATTAACGGGACTGCTGGGTCAATCTGATCATCCAATCAACAGCTTTAATTCTCAAATAGAAAGGAGGATCTTCTTTGAGTACAATTGTTGTGCTGAAATTCGGTGGAACCTCTGTTGGTTCCACCGAGAGAATAAAACGAATGGCTGAGAGGATCATGCAGGAGAAGAACAAAGGTCATGACGTTGTTGTGGTGGTTTCGGCAATGGGGAAAACGACCGATGCACTTGTAAGGTTAGTTAGTGAAATTACAAGTGAACCAAGTATGAGAGAGATGGATATGTTATTGTCAACGGGTGAACAAGTGACGATTTCCCTACTGACAATGGCTCTTCAACAGCATGGGGTGGAGGCCATTTCTTTCACAGGGTGGCAGGCCGGCATTCGAACGGATTCCATCCTTGGAAATGCTCATATTCAAGCTATTGAAACAGGTCGTATCAAGAACGAATTGAATATAGGAAGAGTAGTGGTGGTCGCAGGGTTCCAAGGAATAACGGAGGATGGGGATATTTCGACTTTGGGAAGAGGGGGATCCGATATCACGGCAGCTGCACTTGCGTCCGCGTTAAAGGCAGATCGGTGTGACATCTATACGGATGTCGATGGAGTATACACTTCAGATCCCAGGTTTGTTCCAAAAGCATCGAAAATCCCTTCCCTTTCCTATGAGGAAATGCAGAATCTAGCCTCAATGGGGGCAGGTGTCCTGCACCCAAGAGCGGTTAAACACGCGAAAAAACACGGAATTCCTATCTATATAAAATCCAGCTTTGAAAAGGGCAGGGGGACCATGATCCATGGGAAAGCAAAACAGAATGGATCTACCCCTGTGATTGGTGTCACATTTGAAGCGGATATCAATAGATTAGAAATCTTTGATTGTAATGATATTGAGGGTTTCCAAGAAGCATTAATGTGTGAATTGGCATCACATCATATTCAGGCTGATGTTTATAAACAAAGTTGTAGAGACTCATTATCCTTATTGATAAAGGAACAAGACCTTCAAGAGGTATTATCGATCCTGGATAAAGAGAAAGAGAAGTGGATATACTCCCGAATTGAACGAAAAGGAGGTCTGTCAAAGGTCTCGGTAATCGGGCAAAATATTAAATCACAGCCGGCCATAAAAATAGATATGTGCAAAATTTTATTGGAAAATGCCGTGAGAGTGAAACTGGTAGGTGAATCTGCTATTAGCGTTACAGCAGTCGTTGAGAAGAGGCAGGTCCAGCTGGCGGCAGAAAGTTTGCATACCGGGTTTGGATTGGATTATGAAGCCGTGATGAAGGCTTCTGTGTAAAACAGTGAGGGTCATGAACAAGATCAGAGGAACCATAATGGAGGCACTCTTATTCTATTTTTCATCTGTTTCTGAAAAAGGAAAGCGATCTATTTATAATTTTTTAGCGTTAGCATAGGAAAGAGGAGTGATTGTATGAAGAAGCGCGTGGAGTGGTCTCTGCTTATTGGCCGAATCATCTTAGGGATCATCATGGTGGCACATGGTATGCAAAAAATCATGGGTATGGAAAAGACAATCGGAATGTTTGATCAAATCGGATTACCTCCAATAATGGCTTATGCCACAGCGATTATTGAAGCGGTTGCCGGACTGACACTGATAATCGGATTTTATGTTATCCCTTCGGCTATTGCAATTGCAATCACCATGTTTGGAGCCATCATATTGGTCAAATTCAAAATGGGTCTAATCGGAGGATATGAATATCCATTAACATTACTGTCACTATCAGTTATGTTGGCAATAACCGGAAGTAATAAATGGTCATTAATGAGTGTCATCAACAAACAACGTCAAAAGCAGACACCTGCAGATCAATCCGTATAGTCACAGGTTTACTGACATAGAAAAGGAGAAAAGCATCAATTCTTTTCTCTTTTTTCATGAATAAGACAAGATTCCACATCATTTCCTGGGAAAAGATGTGGATTTTTGTTGAAATGAGAGTGAAGGCTTAAGGATTTTTATAACAAAAAGCCATCCTATCAGGACGGCTTTTTGGATCATAATGATTTATTGAATTAATATACCCCGACAGCATCCCAAGCTGCTTTAACGGAATTGTACGTAGCGCTACCATTTCCGTAAAGATCTGCAGCTGACTGTAGAAGGGCTGCGCGAGCATAACTGAAATTACTTGTTGGTGTTAAGTAAACAGTAAGTGCACGGTAGTAAATTTTTTCAGCTTTGGCTTTTCCGATGCTTGTAATCGTATTGTATGCGGCTTTGTTAGGGATACCAGAGTTCGTATGAACGCCTCCGTTATCGGAAGAAGTATTCACATAGTTATTCATATGATCCGGTTGTCCATACTTAGTAGGGTTTGATAGACTGCGTAGAGCATCCCCTGAGGTCCCTGGAGTATATACATCTTCACCCATTAAGTAGTCGCCTGGATCTAAGAAATAACCAAATACATCAGAGAATGACTCGTTAAGGGCACCGGATTGATATTGATACTGTAAGCCTGCAGTTCGTTCGGTCACGGCATGAGTCAGCTCATGGGCAACGACATCCAATGCACCTGAAAGGGAAGTGAAGGTCGTGCCGTCCCCATCACCATATACCATTTGCGAACCATTCCAGAACGCATTGTTGTAATTGGAACCGTAATGAACAGTCGAGCGTATGGTTGCACCATTATTATCATAACTATTACGATTATGAGTATTCTTATAATAGTCATAAACTTGTCCAGCATACGCATGGGCATCCACTTCAGCCGCTTGCGAGTAGGCAGTCCACGCATTATTGCTATCGACGGTATAACTTCCTGGAAGGCTTGAACCGTTTTGAGCCGTGCGCGTTTCGATGACACCATTCATCGGTTTCGTCACATCGTATAAGTAATAAGTGCCGTTTGAATAATAAGTATTAAGAGATTTATAGTCATCAAGGACCCCGTATCCATAACCTGTTGAAGCAGTATCCGTTACAGCATTAAATGCTTCAACGATAGACCCGTCTTTTGCATCAACGAAGATCTGCCAGTTCGCACCATAAGGCTCGATGAATTGAAGCTGTACTTTATAAGCAAGAGTGAACTTTCCATCCTTTTCATGGATCACAAGATCATTTTTCACATTCGTACTTTCAACATCACTGTCTTTTTTCGCATCAGGAGCATGATCGCTATGAGATTCAGCAACTGTATCCTTTTCAGATACACCAATATGTTTCCACGCTAAATCCGTCGCTGATTTTTGATTGATACTTGATTTCGTCTTCGTCACTTTATTAGAAGCTTCTTTATAAAGTTGACCAGTAGTGGCGGTCACTTCATTTTTTTTGTTGGTATGAACAATAAAGATTGCACCATCAACCGGGACACCGCCAACTGATTGAGTGAATTTATAGTGTGACATTCCCAATTCATCTGTAGTCTTTTCCAGCAATGTCAATTCAGAATGAGGATCGATGGCAAATAGCCCTTTATTGTCTTTCAAGAACTTTTTAACATCTTTATCGTTCTTCACAATCCCTTTTGAGAGTTTACCAGATAAGAAGCTAGGCCCTTTTTTGTCTATGTTCATGACCTTTTGATGAATGTCCATTTTTGAAGTAATAGAATCTGAAGACTGAGCAAATGTGGTGGCACCAGTGAAAGATGCGCTGAATACTAGAGAAGTACCTAGTGCTAGACTAACGAGTTTTTTTTTCGACATAATTACAATTTCCCCTTTTGATCATAGATTTGAGAAATAGCTATTCCTTTTGGCCCCGGCGGCTAATTAGAAGTCTAGTAAAAAATGGTAAGATTGACAATGTAAAAAATGGTAATCTTCAGTATATTTTAACTATTTAAAATTCTTAAGTTGTCATATTTTCTGATTTTCCGGGGGGATTCTACATTTATCTATTCATTTCGAGGGAAAATATTTTTCTGGGAATATTCCACTATTTTTTGTGCATAGATGATTAATTTAGAGTTTTAGTTTATGTGAATAGAATAATTCGGTATAATTTATGTGAAATAATTCACATAAATCACGGCACAATAAAAACTTGGGAGTGGGCTGCTAATATGGAAAAGAAAATCGTTATAGCTGGTGGAACTGGTTTTATTGGTCAGTATCTTCAAACGAAATTTCAAGAGTCAGATTATAAGGTGACCATTATTTCTAGACATGCCCCTTATGTATCGTGGGATCATAAAGAAGAGATTGTCGAGGCATTGGAAGGTGCCGACCTCCTCATTAATCTTGCAGGGAAATCTGTAGACTGCCGTTACAATAAGAAAAATAAAACAGAAATCTTTCAATCCAGAACAGGGACAACCAGGATACTCGGGGATGCCCTGTTAAAGTGTGAAAATCCTCCTTCCCTGTGGATAAATTCCAGTACTGCAACGATCTATCGCCATGCAGAAGACAGGCCGATGACGGAGGGAACAGGGGAAATCGGTGCAGGCTTTTCTGTAGAAGTGGCGAAGGAATGGGAGAAGGCTTTCTTTTCATTCGATTTACCCCATACCCGGCAAGTGGCATTACGTATTGCCATCGTATTAGGTCCGGATGGAGGAGTGATGAACCCCTACAAAAATCTGGTAAAGTTTGGGCTTGGAGGTGTTCAGGGACCGGGGGATCAGATGTTTAGTTGGATTCATATAGAAGACCTGTTCAGGATCATTTTATTTCTCAAAGAAAGGAAAGGGTTAAGTGGTGTATTCAATTGCTCTTCTCCAGATCCTGTCACCAATCGTGAGTTTATGGAACACTTGCGTACCGTCATGAATAAGAAAGCAGGCTTGTCGACCTCAAAGTGGATGCTAGAAATCGGTGCTTTCTTTATGAAAACAGAACCTGAATTGGTACTGAAAAGCAGGTGGGTTATTCCTGAAAGATTGGAAGAAGAGGGGTACCGGTTTAAATATGAAACGGTGGAAAAAGCCCTTCGGCATATACTTTCCCATTAGTCACAAAAAAGGACTTAGCCAAATTGGCAAGTCCTTTTCGTCAGCTTTCCATGAAATCATATGAAGTCCAGCACCGATTCATCGCAATGCCTTTTTGCTCTGCATACTCATCACCCCATTTACACATTTCAAAAAGAGTGGTCTGCAGTTTTTTCCCCATATCTGTCGTGGAGTATTCAACCCGTGGTGGAACCTCTTGGAACACCCTGCGGGAAACTAATCCATGTTCCTCCAGCTCCCGAAGCTGCTGAGTGAGCATTTTTTGAGTGATGTTTGGGAGGGATCGCTTCAGTTCGTTAAATCTTTTTACACCTTCGTTCAAATTCCATAGTATTAAAACCTTCCACTTTCCTCCGATGACGTCGATGACCAGATCGATGGAGCATTGATATTCAGGGTTTAGTTGTTTCATATGAGTACCTCCTTGGATTAAATGTGTTGGTTTTGACAGCTGAAAATCCTGCGTAATTTACCTGTTAAAATTTTTGTGAAATTCAGCAGTCAAATAGTCAAAGAAGTTCAGCTGTTAAAATCAACATTATATTCAGCTGCTGAAAAACAGCCTGAAATCAGCAGCTGAACCGGGCTCCCAGTATCACCTTAGGTTTCCAAACAGAAACTAGGATACTAAATGGTGCCTACTTGCCAATGTTCATTACAGTATATATTATATACCGTTAGAAGGAAATAATTAAGGAGATGAATGTATATGAAAGCACTGCTTTTAAAAGATAAAGGATTATGGAAAGACATGAAGGTCGAGGAAATAGAAACACCAACACCACAAAAAGGGGAGCTTCTTGTAGAGGTCCATGCAGTCGGGCTGAACCCGGTTGATTATAAAACAGCCACCAACGGAATGGCGGTCTGGTCCTACCCGCATATCCTGGGACTTGATGTGGCAGGAGTCATAGTGGAGAAAGGTGAGGGAGTGACCGGGTGGAAAACAGGAGATCGCGTCGTTTACCATGGTGACTTCACCAAAAAAGGCGGATATGCTGAATTTGCGATCATCAATGCGCATACCGTTTCACGTATTCCTGAAGGTGTGTCCTTTGAAGGTGCAGCAGCTCTGCCGACAGCAGGCTATACAGCTTATCAGGCAATTCACCGCAAGCTTCCCCTCGAACAAATCAATACGATTCTGATTCATGGTGGAGCAGGCGGAGTAGGCGGATTTGGTGTCCAGCTGGCGAAGCTTGCGGGTAAAACAGTCATATCCACCGCTTCCGTGCACAATCATGAATATGTAAAATCAATTGGGGCGGATCATGTCATCGACTATCGTGAAGAAGATGTAAATGCTAGAGTGATGGAAATAACAAATGGACGGGGAGTGGACGCTGTTGTTGATGCGGTCAGCAGAGAAAGTTCTACAGACTCTTTAGACGCACTTGCGTATATGGGCCACATGGTTTACATTGCAGGGTCTCCGGATTTCACGAAAGTAAAACCTTTTACAAAAGTGGTATCCTATCATGAGATTGCCTTGGCAGCGGCCCATCAATCCAATGACGTGTATGCTCAAAAGGACTTTGCCGCAATGGGTGACCAGATGCTTTCCTTGTTGGAGCAAAGGAAAATAGACGCGATGTTAAAAGAAGTGGTGAAGTTGGAAGAAGTTCCTGAAGCACTGAGCCGTTTATCAGAACGTCATGTGAAGGGGAAAATCGTAGCCAAAGTAAAATGATGATGAAAAAAGGAGTGCCGGTTGTTTCTGGCACTCCTTTTATATTATCGTTTGTCCTCCTGCAGTAAGTAGTCCAAACTCATCCGAATACTTTCAATAGGGGAGTTCCTGGATTCATCCTGTTCGACGATCCACCAGTCCACATCACTATGTATACCATAGTCGAGCACAGACGCGAGATCCACACCGCCAGTCCCCAGTTCAGCAAAAAATCGTTCCCCATCCATCGTCATATCTTTCAAATGTACCAGGGGGGTCCGTCCCTGATATCGTTTCAGCCATTCAACCGGCTTTTCCCCTGCAAAGGTGAGCCAGTATATATCAAACTCTGCCTTTACCCAATGAGGGTTCGTTTCGGAAAGAATCGTTTCGAGTGCCGATTTTCCATTGGAAAGGGTGGTTAATTCGAAATCGTGATGGTGATAGCAAAGGGTGATTCCTTCGTTGAAGCATTTCTCCCCGATTGTATTTAAATCATCGATCAGTTGAACATAATGTCCTTCCGTTCGCTCTTCAGGAAAAAGATACGGACAAACGATATAGCTGCTGCCAAGCTCGAGCTGATCCTGTATCACTCTGTTTGCATTGCTTCTCAGTTCAGCTAAAGGAATATGACTTGAAACGGCCTGAAGCCCCAGGTTATCGAGTGTACCTTTAAGGTCTTTCGGGGATAACCCCCCGTACCCGGCAAGCTCGACCCCCTCATATCCCAACCCGGCGACTTGTTGAAGTGTCCCTGTGAAATCCTTTTCCGTTTCGTCTCGTAAAGTATACATTTGCAGGGCTATCGGTATTTTTTTCATGGTTACACTCCTATTATGTGTTGGTTGTTATTTTCTTGAAATGTTCTCATTCATTTGAGAGAGTACGCTCTTATATACTTCTAAGTTCTCCTCCGAAATACCTTTAAGAATCGTTTCTTCATATAGGCCCTCTATAAAAGGGGACAGTTCATCCTTGGCAGTCATGCCTTTCTCAGTGATGAAAATTAGGAAAGATCTTCTGTCCTCTGTGTTTTTCTGTTTGTAGATCAGTTCTTTCCGTTCCAATATGTCTAATATCCTGGTCAGGGTCGGCTGATCCTTTTCTGATTTCAAGGCCAGTTGTTTTTGACTGATTCCATCCTGTTCAGCTAATCGCTTCAACACCGTCCACTGCTCGGGTGTCACATCAAATTCCTTCAGATGAAGTGTAAGGAATCGAATAATATTCTTCACAGTATGGCTCGTATACAAACCAATGGATTCATCACGGGACATCGTCATTATTTTTCACCTACTACATTCTTTTTCTTTTCTTTATCATACATGAAATTCAGGATGATTTGAGAGGTTCGATAAAAGTAATTCATAGTAGTTGTTACAACAACTATATTTACAAATATACATGTTGTAGATATAATTAGTATAGCAACTAATTGAATGAAGGAGAATTTTATGAGTCATTCCAATCAAACAACTATATGGACACGACCATTTTTCATGGCATTAGTGAATAATTTTTTTATCTTCTTAGTTTTCTATTCGTTGTTAACCGTCCTGCCACTTTATGTGATCGATGAACTTCACGGAACGGAAGGGGAGGCAGGTCTCGCTACAACGATTTTTTTACTTTCGGCCATCATTGTTCGGCCCTTCTCGGGAAAAATCATTGAGCTGTTGGGGAAGAAAAAGACGCTGATCATAAGTGTCATGTTTTTCGGGATTTCCTCATTCATTTACTACTGGGTGAATGATTTTTATCTTTTAATGGGCCTTCGCTTTTTTCAAGGCTTATGGTTTAGTATTGCCACAACGGTTTTAGTTGCGATTGCTGCAGACATGATCCCTCCCCACCGGAAAGGGGAAGGTCTTGGTTATTTTGCCATGTCAATGAACTTAGCCGTGGTAGTAGGACCGTTTATTTCGCTAGCACTTATTCAATGGATCCCTTATTCAGCATTGTTTATGGGTCTTGCCTTCGTAATTGTCATCGGATTCCTTTGTTCATTTGGCATTCAAGTTTCGGAAGAGGACAGGAAGGAAGTGTCTGGCCGATTAACTTTTAAGGACTTGATAGAAATTAAAGCGATTCCGATTTCCCTGGTAGGATTCTTAACATCATTTGCTTACTCCGGGATCATGTCGTTTATATCCGTCTATGCGAAGTCGGTCGGTCTATTCGAATCCGTCAGCTTATTCTTTGTCGTCTTTGCAGCTGCTATGCTGTTATCGCGACCATATACAGGTCGTTTATATGACAGGTCAGGACCAAACGCGGTCATCTACCCGTCCCTTATTATTTTTTCCATCGGTTTGATTTTTTTGAGTGTCACTCATTCAGTCCTTTTATTATTGTTTGCAGGAACGCTTATCGGGCTTGGTTACGGTGCTTTGCTTCCGAGTTTTCAAACCATGTCCATTCAAGCTGCCCCTAAGAGGAGAACAGGGCATGCGACCGCTACATTCTTTATTTTTTATGACCTTGGCATTGCCGTTGGATCATTTGTTTTGGGAGTCGTTTCATCCCAGTTTGGATTTTCGGCTTTGTATCTCATTTGCAGTGGAGTGATATTTGTAACGATCGCGGTTTATCATGTAGTGATAGTGACCAAACGTGGAAATCATGGTGAAAATCAGAACGTTAGCGTATTGGAATTGTAACTGTAACAGAAGAAGAGGACTTACCATAATTCGGTAAGTCCTCTTCTTCATTTAATTAAAGCGGATGCTGATTGTTTATCAAAATTTATACGGGCAACTTTCTTCTCGTTTTTAAACAATATATAATGGGCGGTTGCAATTTTTTCTTCAACATAATCAATGGAGAAGGTCCCTGATGGATCTGTAAGACTTCCAATTGCACGGGATAGATGATCTATCACATGCTTTAAATGATCTGTCCTCTTCAATTCGTTATCCGTATTCATTTGATCCATGATTTCAAATGCAAGATTTTGAACATGATACAGACGTCTTTGCTCCATACTGAAGATTCTCCCTTCATCAAACATATCTCTTTGATTATATGGTGAAAGCTCCAGATATATGATGATTCATCTCCATAAGCCAGGTATGAAACAGGGTGGAAAAGTACACTCTAAAGATAATAAGGGAGGTGTTTGAAGATGGCACAAGACGTATTATGTGAAGTAAGCAACTGCAAATATAATCGTGAAGGCAAGAAGTGCTCTGCAGACCAGATTTTCGTTGTCAGTCATAAAGGAAACAAAGCCCACAACAGTGAAGAAACAGATTGTAAAACATTCGATCCAGGTATGTAATGGAAGAGAAGGCAACCATAGGCGTGGTTGTCTTCTTTTTATTAGTATTGATAATAATTCTCATTCTTATACAAAAAAAGCTCACAAAAGTGAGCTGATCAACTTGCTTGTTCCGAAAATGTGGTCGTTTTGAGTTGCCGGTATCTTGTGTAGAACAGTCCCGTCATCATAAGTGAGAGGAATCCGAATAAAACCGTCATGATTTGAAGTCCAACGAGATCGAGCAGCAATCCTGTGAGAAGGAGCACAACCTGGAAAATCAGCCGGTCGAGCATATTTCGGAATGAGAAGAAACGGCCGTGAAATTCTTTCGGTATTCGTGTTTGAAAAATCGTGGCAGCAGTCGGGAAGAAGCATCCCACGGCAAATCCAAACACTGTAAATGCAAGCACTGACAAGAACGGACTGGTTGCAAAATAAAGAATCATTTGCGCAATCCCAATGATGAAGCTAAAAAAGAATAATATTTTATAGGGTGACATTATATCACCCATTTTCTTGACGGCAAAAGCACCTGTCATAAAGGCAATTCCTTCGGCGGTATAGATCCAACCTTTAATTGCTGAACTATCCTGAAGCTCGCTGATGTTGATGACCATTAAGTTGAAACCACCAATAAACAGGAGAGGGATCAACGTCATCACAAGGGTCATAAATACAATCGGAAGCCCCTTAATGACGGGAAATACTTCTTTGAAGCTTGCCCCTTTTGGTTTTTCACCTAGTTGAGTGGTGGTCGCCTTTTCTTCAATTGATAAGAACCAGGTCATCACAAATAGTGCCAGATACGCCACCAATGAGAGAACGTATACCATCGTTAAGGATATGACCACCAATAGGATACCTGCTAACGCAGTTCCAAGGATCCTTGAGAGCGTGGCAACATTCATATGAACCCCATTCATTTGAAGCAGATCCTTCTCCTTCACCACCATCGGAATGGCAGCTTGCAGGGCCGGGAAATAGAAAGCGGCAGATATTTGGATGCTCACTAAGAAGACGACCATCCATAGCACCGAGCCGGTATTAATCGCAATCAACATGAAAATAACACTCAATGCCCTGGTGAAGCCTGAGATGAGCATCACCGTCTTTTTATTCGCCTGATCCGTTATTCTGCCGGCTAAAGGTCCAACAGCAAGCCCGGCGAGCAGCCCTGAAGCGAGAATCACCGATTTCAGAAAATCGGAAGGCACCTTTTCCTGCATAAACTCCAGATTACCAATGATCCCTAACCACAATCCGAGACCTGCTATAAATTCACCTATCAATAATATCCATACATTTTTATTTTTCCACATATAGGTCCGTCCCTCGCAGTCGATTTATTTCGCTTCTCTAAATATACTATGGTGGGAGGGGAATGGGAATGATTTTTTTGGTGGTGAGAGGTGTAGTTATCTGGAAGAAAAGGCAGTTCGCTGATAAAATTGAGATTTCGCTGATAAAATTAATATCTACCATCTCGAAGCAGGATTTTCTGTAGTCCAAGGAGAATACACGTAATATAAAACCTGATTGAAGTGATAAAATGATCGAAAAAGAACGAATCATCCCTCGAATTATCCTCATTTTGCAAGCTTTACTCCGCCGACTTCCCCTCAACCATCCAAAACTGCCCATGATATCCGAGGAACTTGGTAAAAGAATGGCTGGATTCAAAGGTGAGACAGCTCTAGATTACACTTTAAGCTTTTTAGACCCCCAAAAATACTACATTCTCCACGACCTGAGGATCCCCTACAAAGACAGCTTTTTTCAAATAGACACCCTGCTCATTTCAACTAGATTCATCCTCAATATTGAAGTCAAATACCTTGCGGGCATTGCTTATTTCGACCCGATCTTCAATCAGCTTATTCAAACAAAAGATGGTTTTGAATCAGCTTTACCGGACCCTACGATTCAATTCAAAAGACAGGAAAGCCAACTTATAAGCTGGTTATCGAAGCATGGATTACCCAACATCCCATCTACTCTTGCGTAGTCATGAGCAACAATCGGACTATCATTAAAACCTCTCCAGATAACAAAACCCTTAATAAAATTGTCATCCATCGCCATTCTCTACTGGACAAGGTGAAGTATATAGAGGTTTCTATTCGACAAGAAAACGTAACGCCTAAAGAGATGAAAAAAATAATTCGCACATTAAAACGACATCATGAAGAACCTGATCCCTCTGTCTTGGAGCGATATAACATTACAGAAGGAGAGCTGTTAAAGGGGGTCATATGTGAAGCTTGCAATCATCGGCCGTTAGTGAGAAAACATGGAAAATGGTTTTGTATGAATTGTATTAGTGGAAATATTAATGCTCATATCCAAGCCTTTAAGGACTATGAACTTTTGATAGGACCTACCATAAGTAATGCGGAAATAAGAAAATTTTTAAAAATCAATTCCTCTCATGTTGCAAAAAGACTCCTCCAATCCCTAAACCTCCCTACAACAGGCACCAAAAAAGGAACACAATACATCCTATCATCCGATGAAAGTCCGACCCGAAAATACAAACAAAAAAACCCGCCAACAATCTGACGAGTTTTCATTCCTTCTCAATCCATTCCTGGGACCACTTCTCTATATCTTTCATTAAAGGTTCTAAAGAATACCCTTTTTTAGTTAGTGAATATTCAATCCGCACGGGTGTTTCCGGGTATACGTCTCGTTTTACGATTCCTTCTTCTTCAAGATCTTTTAATCTCTCCGAAAGAAGTCTGCCGCTGATGCCAATTGCGTCTTTGATGGTGCAGTTTCGTTGTGGACCGGAAAGCAATTGATAAATGATGAGTGCTGTCCATCGCTGACTTAAGATGCCGATGGCTTTCTCGAACCTTGGACAAATTTCTGACTGATTCATTCTGTCAATGCCTCCTTCTTTGTCACTATTATACCACATTATCACTATATTAGTAATTTAATTACTTGACGAAATTAAGTTATTAAAATAATATAAGTTACATAAAGTAACTAACTTTAATAAAATAACATAAAGAAAGGAAGAATAGATAATGCTACAGAATCACTTAATAGGAGCACTTATTTTAAGAATATTTTTAGGAATCACCTTCTTCATTCACGGTTTGACTAAGTTCCAGGGGGGAATCGAAAATACGGTCGGTTTCTTTCAAAGCTTAGGACTGCCAGGGTTTGCGGCCTATGTAGTCGCCATCATTGAACTGGTCGGTGGATTGGCAATGATCCTGGGAATAGGTACTCGTGTCGTGGCAGGAATGTTTGCGTTAGTCATGTTGGGAGCAATCATAAAAGTAAAATTAGCTGCAGGTTTCTTAGGGAATGGACAGATGGCCGGGTACGAATTTGATTTAGCACTGCTTACGATCTCATTATATTTTATCGTGGCTAAGGAATCATTGTTCTCATTAGATCAGAAGTTTTCACAGTTAAAATAAAACGGAATGGAGGAATAAAGATGAATTTTCATAAAGAACCACATACATTCGTTGGGGAAGTAAATATAAAAGTTGAAAACTTAAAGCGATCTCTTTCCTTTTACCAAGAAGTAATCGGATTTAAAGTGATGGAAGGAACAGAGAATAGAGTAACTTTGACCGCGGATGGAATCCACCCATTACTATCTCTGGAACAACCAGAAAATGTTACACCTGAGCAGCCGAGAACGACAGGATTGTACCATTTTGCCCTGCTGTTGCCGAATAGAACAGATCTGGGGAAAATATTAGATCATCTAATAAAGCTGAATATTCAACTGGGCTCTTCTGATCATCTGGTCAGTGAAGCTCTGTATTTATCTGATCCGGATGGAAATGGAATCGAGATCTACAGGGACCGTCCTTCATCGGAATGGACATGGAATGGCGATCAGGTAAAGATGGCCGTTGATCCAATCGATGCAAGGGGGATATTGGCTGAGGCAATGGGACAACCGTGGGAAGGACTTCCTGCCGGTACGGTCATGGGACATATCCATCTGCATGTTTCAGATTTGAAATCAACAGAGGAATTTTACGGGAAGGGGCTTGGCTTTGATGTAGTGAGTCGGTTTGGTAGTCAGGCACTTTTCATTTCAACAGGTGGATATCATCATCATATTGGACTGAACACCTGGAACGGGGTAGGGGCACCGAGACCAGCTGAAAACAGTGTGGGCTTAAACTGGTACACCCTTCATTTCCCAACCGAAGAAAAACGTACCACCATCATCCAAAAGCTTAAATCCATTGGAGCAACCATCCACGAACAAAACGGAAAACTGCTGACCGAAGACCCGTCAGGCAACCGGATCTATTTAAGCTTATAAGAGAAGAGGGACGGACCTTATTTTGAGGTCCGTCCCTCTTGCGCATTATCACCGAAGACCTTATTCCAAAGGGATAAATTCATCCTGAACAAAAAAGTTTGTTACATACACTCTAAGATTCCAAGGTCCGTCCCTCAAGCAAGCTTTTTTGTTTGATGGGAAATTCGTGTGATAATGATGGGGACATACTAAGTGATATCTAAATTGCAGGGGAGTGGCATCAATGAAGTTAAGTGTATTGGATCAGTCTGTGGTTTCGAGGGGGGAGGATGCAAGGACGGCGTTTCAGCATACGGTCGCTCTTGCTCAGCGCGCCGAGGAGCTTGGGTATACCCGTTTTTGGGTTGCAGAGCATCATAATACGAATGGCCTTGCCGGTTCTGCTCCTCAAGTGTTGATTTCTCATATTGCTTCTATGACGAATTCGATTCGGGTCGGATCCGGTGGGGTGCTTCTTCCGCAATATAGTCCTTACAAAATTGCAGAGGATTTTAATGTATTGGAAACTCTTTTTCCCAATCGAATTGATCTTGGGATCGGCCGGTCGCCTGGTGGTTCGTATGAGACAAGGCTGGCGCTGACGGATGGATTAAAGAAGAGTATGAATGAGTTTCCCCGACAGGTAGAAGCCCTTCAAAACTATTTGCACCATTCAAATGACCAAGCAGTCAAGGCTTATCCAAAAGTGACGAGGCCACCGATTCCCTGGATATTGGGGATCACCCACAGGGGGGCACGAGTGGCTGCTCAACAGGGTACCGCCTTCACATATGGTCACTTTATCAATCCTGTAAATGGGAAAAGAGCTCTAGACTACTATCATTCTCATTTTCAGCCTTCCCTGTCTTTATCCCAACCTGAGAGCAATGTTTGTATCTTTATCGTCTGTGCTCCAACGCAAGAGGAAGCTGAAGAAATTGCCATCACCCAGGATTTATGGCTGTTAGCCGTAGAGAAGGGAAGAGACACGAGAATTCCCTCCAAGGAAGAAGCAAAAGCAAGAACGCTGACACAGTTGGAAAAAGTTAAAGTGAAAGAAAACCGAAAGCGGGCCATTATAGGGACTCCTCAAAAGGTGAGGGAGGAACTTCAAATGCTGAGTGAAATCTATCAGACTGATGAATTTATGATTATTACCAATGTAGACAGGTTTGAAGATAAAATAAGGTCATATGAGCTCATTGCTGAGGCTGTGCTTTAGGATGATTTCCCTGATTAGGAATGGTCAAGGGACTCTTCTTCATACAAAAATGAGCCAGTGCACGGTGAATACGTGAACGGGCTCATTTTTGTATGAATTTATTAATAATAATAGGGATAAGGAGGATAACCATAATAAGGTGGTGGATATCCGTATCCGTAACCATAACCGTAAGGACTTAAAAGGGTGGCTCCCAGCAGTCCGCCAGCAAGTCCTCCTAAAAACGGGTTAAATCCAAAACCAAATCCAAACGGCCGTCTTCCAAATCCCCCGAAGCCGAATCCAGGTCTTCCAAACCCCACGCGTCCAATGGGGCGGCGTATATCATTGTAATCTACAAATGTTTCATTCCCGGTATTGTGAAAATCATTCATAGCATAAACCTCCTCTCAATCTATGGTTATGATTATTCGCCCTCACACAAAATGGTATGGGCATTAACCTATATAGAGAGATTATAAGAAAATAGGCCTATGTCTATTTTTGAGTAGGAAGAGTACAAGTTCTTTTTATCTAAATATAGAGCAGCTAACCCAGTCGCTCTACATCTCAAATAACGAGTATGTAAAACAACTTCAGGAGGTAGATTCCTTCGTTTGCACCAATGCAGATATGATGGCACCGATTGCCTGGATCCAGCTTCCCACCACATTAATATTGCCACTGTCTCTTTCATTCAATTCGAGGATTCCCGCGATAGCCTGTAGTGAGTTGCCGATAATCTGGAGGAGATTTCCGTATATAGAATATAGCTCTTCTAACGTATGTTCTTCATCAAATGAATCGGCAAGGGCAGCCCCTCCCCCTAATGCTTGGAGAAGATTTCCTTTAATGTTCAGCTCTTGCTTCGTAATGTCGTTAAATTCAATGAGTATGCCGGCTATAACGGTTACGTTTCCTATCGCTTGAATTTCATTCCCTGCTTTCGTCAGGGTGAAATCATCTATGGCATCTGCTTCTAAAGCATTCCCCGTTGCTTGTAGTTCATTTCCTACGAGGTTGAACGAGTTTAGCGTATCTTCTGGAATGCTCTTAATAGGGGTACTGCCAATAGCGGCAATGACCGTTCCGATTGCCGCAATCCATGCTCCGAACGTGGCTTTTTGTTCATTGCTCATAGTATAACCGCCTACTTTGAAGTTCTTTGATATTGTATACAACTAGGCGATCGATTGTTCATAATGCATTTAAGGTGATTCCCACCATTTGGATGAGGGGTAGGAATCACTTCCGACGGGAAAGGTTTCCCCAATCCTTGGAGTAACCACAGAAACCCCTTGTTCTGCGCCGCTTTTCGTCACTCGTTTAATGGGATCTGTCCATTCATGAAAGGATAACGTGAAAGCACCCCAATGTATGGGCAAAAGCTGCTTCCCCTTCACATCAATATGCGCTTGCACAGTTTCTTCTGGAAGCATATGAATCGGTGCCCATCGGGTATCATATTGGCCACATTCCATCAGGGACAAATCGAACGGGCCATAAACCCTGCCAATCTCTTTGAAATGAGGACCGTATCCACTATCTCCGCTGAAAAAGATTCTGGAAGAGTTTCCGATGATGCACCATGAACACCATAAGGTAGCATTGCGATCATGTAAGCTTCTGCCTGAAAAGTGTCTTGCCGGGGTACAAGCCAGAGTAAGACCATTCCACTCAACCTCGTCCCACCAATCAAGCTCTACAATATGATCAGGATGGATTCCCCATCTCTCAAGGTGACTCCTTACCCCGATGGGAACAAAAAACTGCTTCACTTTGTCTTGAAGCTTTCGAATGGTGCCATAATCCAGATGATCGTAATGATCGTGTGAAAAAATGACAGCATCAATAGAAGGGAGTTGTTCTAATTGAAACGGAAGGTCTTTGCTAAACCGTTTTCCACCTATCCAAGAAAATGGGGATGGAGCACGACCAAACATGGGATCAAGGAGTAGTCTTTTTCCATCAATCTCAATCATGGAAGCTGAGTGCCCGAACCAGGTTACATTTGTAACGGGATAAGGATGATCAAGAGATGGAAAGGTGACTATCGGAATATCGTACTTAGGCTTCCGGTTGGTGTTTTTTTTCATAAGATCTCGAATCATCGTAAGAGAGGTGGAAAAGCTGGTATCCATGGAAGTCGGGATGGGATTTTTAAAAGAGCCTTTTGAATGCTGCGGAGAGGACTGAACGCGTTCAAGGGAAGGCTTCTCACCAAATGCAGGATAAAACCGGACAACCAGGAAGGCAATCACGATCAAAGCGGTAAGTGAAAATATAGATATAAGCATGGATTCTGCTCCTTTTCATTAGATATCTATTACTATCTCAGATAAGCTTGCGACTGTCCAAAATGAAAGGAGTAACACATTTAAGAATTATTTAAGATTTTCGTTAAGAATCCATAAGGTTTGTTTATTATACTATCGTTAATCATAACGAGGGGATGAGCAAATGAAAAAATGGTTGATTGGAATAGCTGTAGTAGGAGTATTAGGAGTGGGATGGTGGCTGGTTTCTCCGTTATTTTTAGATAAGGTGGTGAACGAAGCGCCTGTTTCATCGTCTTCTGGCTCAAATATGAAAGAACAAGAAGAGAATACTATGAAAGAAACCGATTCATCTTCGCCAGACGAAATGACAAACGATACAATGAAAGTAAATGAATTAGTCGGGATTTTTCAAGGCGCAGATGAAAATCACGATGCAAAAGGAAAAGTGAGTATATCAGGAAAAAATATTCGATTGGAAAACTTTGTAGTGACCAATGGGCCTGATCTTTACGTTTACTTAGTAGAAGAAGGTCAGGATACAAAAGAAGGGATTTCACTGGGTGAATTAAAGGGAAACAAAGGCAATCAAAATTATGAGATTCCAAGAGGCCAAACTGCATCATCAGGAATGCAAATTGTGATTTGGTGTAAACAATTTAATGTGGATTTCGGTCGTGCTGAATTAGGTCAGGTAATGTAAAGGAGAGTAAACCATGGCATACAAAGTGCTGTTAGTAGATGATGAAGAAAATATTGTGGATGTATGCTCACGGTATCTCATGAGGGAGGGGTATGAAGTGAGTACTGCCTCAAACGGATATGAGGCAATCCAACGATACCATACGTTCCAACCGGACATCGTGATCCTGGATATTATGATGCCTCAAATGGATGGGTGGCAGGCAGCTGAAAAGATAAGGGAAGACAGTGACACACCCATCATCATGCTGACAGCACTGGGGCAGGAAAAGGATCGGATTTATGGGCTGACGATCGGTGCGGATGACTATATGACAAAACCATTCAGCCCCCGTGAACTGTTGCTACGGGTTAAAAATGTGTTAAGGAGGACCTGCTCTCCTCCAAAACGGGATGAACAAAGGGAGGTTCTTGAGTGGGAAGGCTTGCTCATTGATAGGGATAAGCGAAAAGTAGTCGTGTCAGGGAAGGAAATCGAGATGACCGTAAAAGAATTCGATCTATTATCCCTGTTGGCAGAACACCCTTCACAGGTGTTCTCCAAATCACAGCTGCTCGAAACATTGTGGGGATATGAATATTTAGGTGATGCCAACACGATCAATGTTCATATTCGAAGGTTAAGAGAAAAAATAGAAACCAATCCTTCTGAGCCTCAATGGATAAAAACCGTGTGGGGAATAGGTTATAAGTTTGAGGGGCAGCAGCCTTATGAAAATTAGAACCCTCCTCATTTTAGCCAACACAATTTCGCTCTCCATAATCCTGATATTTCTCACAATCTCGTATGTTCAGATGTTTATCTCAACCAATATCATCATTCTGCTTTCCCTTATTACGCTTGGAGCGGGGATCCTATCCTTTGCCGTGAATTTGATGATCACATCCCCTTTATTGAAGTCTGTGAAGCAGATGAGCAATGAAGCAGAGAGGATGGCTAAGGGTGACTTTGATGTGAAGGTGACAGAGGCAGGACCTCTGGAAATTAGAGAGCTCGCTGCTAACTTTAATCATATGTCCACTAAAATCGAAGCGATGTTCGACGAATTAAGGGAATCAGAGAAGTTCAAGAGTGAACTGATCGCCAATGTTTCTCATGATCTCAGAACACCTTTATCATCGATCCATTCCTTCGTTGCCGCTTTGAACGATGACATTATTGAAGATCCTGAAGCACGGAAGAGGTATTACGAGACTATTTTGTCAGAAACCGAAAAACTGGGTCTATTAATTGAAGAAGTATTGGAGTTTTCACAGTTGGAAAACAGGAAGCTGCCATGGAATCCACATCCGACACCAATTGATAAACTACTGATTGAAACCATTCAGCAGTTCGAAAGGGTTTTGCAAGAAAAACATGTTGAACTGATAGTACAGTTCGATGAAGATTTGCCTCTCGTTCCTTTAATGCCCGTTCAACTCAAAAGAGTGATGACGAACTTTATACAAAATGCTCTATCCTTTTCCCCAGATCATACGTCATTGGAAATAAAAGCAGCGAAGGATGGGGAGATGATGAGCTTTTCGGTCACAGACGAAGGAAAGGGGATTCCCCTTGAAGAACAGGCATCAATCTTTCAACGTTTTTATCGGGTAGAGAAGTCCCGTAATAAAGCAGGTGGAGGGTCTGGCTTAGGGCTTTCCATCAGTAAAGAAATAGTTGAACTTCATGGTGGGGAGATCGGAGTCGAAAGTGATGGTGAGTCGGGCAGCACCTTTTGGTTCCGATTACCTTTGGAGAAGAGAAAGGAGGAGAGATAATGAAAAAAGTGATGACTGGAATTGGATTGATACTCATATTGAGTCTGGCGGCTTATTTCGGACCTAAACTGTATGCAAGCATGACCCAAAAGTCTTTGGGAAGTGAGCCAGTAAAGACAGATATGGTGGATGAAGAACATGCGGTTGCGACTTTTGCAGGAGGATGCTTCTGGTGCATGGAACCTCCTTTTGAAAAATTGGATGGTGTGTATTCCGTCATTTCCGGATACACAGGGGGTGAGGAAAAGAATCCAACTTATGATGAGGTTTCCACAAAACAGACGGGTCATGTGGAAGCCGTTCAAGTTGAATATAATCCTAAGGTGATCACGTATGGGCAACTATTAAAGATTTTCTGGAGACAAATCGATCCTACTGATAATGGTGGTCAATTCGTCGACCGTGGTCCTCAATACGTGAGTGGTATCTTCTTTCATAATGATGAACAGGAGAAAGTAGCTCAACAATCAAAGCAGGAATTAGCAGACTCAGGACGTTTTGATGAAGACATCGTCACAGAAATCCAGCCTGCTAAAACCTTTTACAAAGCAGAAGAGTACCACCAGGATTATTATAAGAAAAATGAATTGAGTTATAAGTTTTATCGAAACAACTCGGGAAGAGACGAATTCCTTGATGAAGCTTGGGGAGACGACCGAAACATCAAGCTGGACACAAACCCTCTATATCCTTCTTACACAGATGAAGAATTAAGGGAAAAACTTACGGATATCCAATACAAAGTAACTCAAGAGGAAGCGACAGAGAAAGCATTTGACAATGAGTATTGGGATAACAAAGATGAAGGTATTTATGTGGATGTGGTTTCAGGAGAGCCTCTCTTCAGTTCTAAAGATAAATATAAAAGCGGAACCGGATGGCCCAGTTTCACGAGGCCCTTAGTAGAAGAAAACATTGTGGAAGTGGAAGATCGTACACTATTTATGGTGCGAACCGAGATAAGGAGTAAACACGCAGACTCCCACCTGGGGCATGTGTTCGATGATGGTCCTGAGCCAACAGGTTTAAGATATTGCATGAATTCAGCGGCCCTTCGATTTGTCCCGAAAGATGAGTTGGAAGATCAAGGCTACGGAGAATTTGTTTCTCATTTTGAAAAAGTGGAGGGGGAGTCGTCATGAATGGCGCAACCTCATTACGATCGGCTTCATCCATCAGTGATCTTCCAGGAAGGTTCGGAAATTACTCAAAAAAAGAAGTAATCTTTCAACCTTTTTCACTTAGTCAAAATCTGTACAGGATTCAATCCGGGAAAATAAAGCTATATAAGAATAGTGAGGATGGACGCAAAACCATCCTCACCATGCTGGGTGAGGGAGATTTCTTCAGTAACATAGCACGTTTCAGCTTAGATGACGAGGGAGTTTATGCAGAAGCCATTGATGAAACGATCTTAAGGATCATCTCACTTAAACAACTGGATAGCCTAAGTGTATCGCAACCTGCTTTTCTTTCAGAGCTCTTCTACACCTTCAATCAACATATGAAACAACGAAATATGTTCCTCGAACGCATCATGTACGCACCGGTTAAAGAACGAATTCTTTATCTCATGTCATTCCTTATGAAGAACTTTGGAGAAAAACAAGGGAGATTCATGAAATTAACGGTCCCCCTTACTCACCAGGACATCGCAAGCTTCATTGGCTCTACAAGAGAAACAGTGACCAGCCTCACAAAAGAACTGATCACAGAAGGACACATCCAAAAAAAAGATAAGCACTATCTTGTGATGGGAGGAACGGACCTTTAAAGGTCCGTTCCTCATTATCACCTGTCTAATTTAACGATGTCTGCGTCTTGGTTTGGACGGTTTAAGATGAGGTCACGGAGGATGTTAGACCCGAGCATACTATATACCGTGCCGTTTCCACCGTAGCCTAATAAGTAATATGTTCGTTCTTTTTCAGGGTGCTTTCCGATATAAGGGAGGTTGTCCAATGATTCTCCAAAGCTTGCTCCCCATGCATAGTCCATTTTGATATCCAGGTCGGGAAATAGTTTTTGAACCTCTTTCTCAATTTGTTTTCCCCTTTTTTCAATTTTCTTCTCATTCTGAGGTGCCTCTGGAGGATCTTCATCCAAGCCCCCTGCAATGATTCGATTATCCACTGTAGTGCGCATATATAAGTAGGGGCGTTTCGTCTCCCAGATGAGAGCACGTTCATGCCAGTTGGATAAATCTTCAATGGGCTCAGTGGCTATGGCATAAGAGCGATTGATATCAGTGCCTATTTCCTTATCGATAGGAGGAGTTTCATATCCAGTTGCGTGAACCAGGTGTGATGCCTGAATAATGCCTTCAGAAGTATGAACGTTGACACCGGCAGCATCCTCTTCTATCCGCAGGGCTTCAAGATTTTCAAATATGGTTGTCTTTTGACCAGCCTTTAAATAGTCAATGATACCGTTCACAAAACGGTATGGATTTACTTCGGCATCTCCATTGGTGATCAATGCTCCCGGTTTCGAAAAGGGCAAACGCTGTTTGATTTCTTTCTTGGACCAATATTCTACTGGAAAGCCATGTTCCTTCAATATCTTGTATTCTTTTTTCAGCTTTGATACATGGCGGGTAGTACTGGCATAGTAGATGCTCTTCCTCCGGATGAATTCGGGAGACACCGGTAAATTCATAGCGACTTTTTCAAGGCTTTCGATCGCTTCAAGACACAGTTTATAAAAACGGACAGCTTTCTGTTCTCCAATTTGATTAATCAGATCATGGAGCATGATATCGTTGGAAAATTGCAGTAAACCAGTATTGGCAGCTGAACTCCCTGAAGCCATTCTCCGTTTTTCAATGATTGCAACGTCCAAACCCGCTTCGGTAAGTGAATAGGCGCATAATGCCCCGGACATACCTCCCCCGATAATGGCTACATCATAATGTTTATCAAAATTTCTCTTTTTATCTTTTAATGTAGTTGGCCAATATAAGCGGCCGTTATGCAGATCCATTTTGGTTCCCCCAATAAGTATCGATATTTAAATAATGTTCATATTCCATTCCCTTAAACAGTCTTGGATAAAACATATATTTAATCGTTACTGTTTTGTAACTTGGTGTCTTGGTGGGGGCATCATCATTATCATAGTGAGATTTGGTATATTAAATTTATTTGAATAAAGGAGATCGAGGTATGACGTTGTTTAATCGGAAGGAATTCAATCGAAATGTATCAGTATAAACGTGGAAAAACGGCTACTGCATGGATCATGCAGGGTGAAGATGCAGTTGCCGCTGGTTTATTTCTTCGTGTAATTCAAGTCCCAATTGATGCCATAAGGATCTTTCACCTTTGCATATTTAGCGCCCCAGAACGTGTCTTGAAGTTCCATTAGTATGGTTCCTTTTTCAGTTAAGCGACGATAATAACTGTCAATTTTCCCTTCACTTTCCAGCTCAAGGACAAGGGATATATTGTTTCCTACTGTTGGCTGATGACCGGGAAAGCTATCTGACATCATAAAGGAAAGCTCTCCTTTTTTAAAGTGAGCATGCATGATTTGATCAGCGATTTCCGGTGGACTTGGGTAATCAGCCTCACCAAAAGTCTGAACTGCCAATACTTCTCCTTCAAACACTTCTTTGTAATAGTCTAATGCTTCTTTTGCATCGCCACTAAAACTAAAATAAGGTGCAGCCTGATGTTTCATCATTTCTCCACTCCAGTTCGTATGTAATGAATTTTAATACATCTTTATTATAGTCCAAACCGTTGGAATGAAACAAGAACAAATGTTCGTTTTTGTATAAAAAAGTGGATAGGCAAATAAATGCCTATCCACGATTATTTATAGTAATTCAGTATTTACTTCAACCTCGATATTGCCACTCGTTGCTTTAGAGTATGGGCATACTCCGTGTGCCTTTTCGACTAATTGCTTCGCTTCATCTAATTCAACACCACTTACTGCTACTGTTAACACAACGCCGAGTTTGAATCCACCATCTGTATCTTTACCAAGGGAAACTTCAGCTGCTACTTTCGATTCAATCTTTTTCTTTTCTTGACGGGCCACTAAGTTAAGAGCGCTATCGAAACAAGCCGCATATCCAGCTGCGAATAGTTGCTCAGGATTCGTTGCTCCTTCTGCTCCGGAACCTCCAAGTGATTTGGGCATTGCCAATGCGACATCCAATACTCCGTCACTGCTAGTTACTTTTCCGGCACGTCCACCTGTTGCTGTTGCTTTTGCTGTGTATAATGCTTCCATTTCTTTCACTCCTCATTTGTCTTTTTGATTGTGCGCAATTTAATATTACAAAACCAATAATAATGGTTCTGCTTTTAATTGTCAACAATTAAGTTTTGTGCAATTGAATTTGATAATTGCTATCTTTTTTTGTATGATAATCTCAATTAGTATGTTCAAGAAAGGAATCCGCATGTATGAAAGATCCATTATTATTAGAGAATCAAATATGTTTTAAGATTTATACAGCAGAGCGGGAGATTACCAAGTTATATCGCGGGCTGCTTGAAGAAATCGGTGTGACTTATCCGCAATACCTTGCATTGTTAGTGCTTTGGGAAGATGGAACGGTATCTGTAAAAGAATTGGGTCGGAAATTGTTCTTAGATTCGGGAACGTTAACTCCGATGCTGAAAAGAATGGAATCGAACGGACTCGTCGATCGTCACCGATCTGTTGAAGATGAACGGAGCGTCGTGATTTCTCTTACAAAAAAAGGAGAAGCGATGAAAGAAAAAGCTGCTTGTGTTCCGACTCGGTTGATCGAGCGATTAGAGATGGATGGGGAAGAGTTGGAGCGGTTGGATCAGACATTGACGACGATATTGGGAAGACTGCAAGGGAAGAGAAGTGAGTAGGGATGACTTTGGTCATCTTTTTTTTGAGAAAATTGTAGAATCATGGTTGTGTATTTGTTATAATTTGGTAAGTGGCTGGATTTTTCGTGATTTCGGCCGGATTACTTTTAAAAACGGCTGGATTCATCAACGTTTCGGCCGGATTTTCATCAAAAATGGCTGGATTTTTCGGGAAAACGGCTGGATTAATCTCCTGAAGGACTTGGCCAACCTCATAAACTGCTCAAATTCCTTCAAAAACGGCGTCGTTCTCCTAAAACGGCTGGATCTTTTTCAACAGCACCTCAGTCACCCACTGAAACTCTTCCCATTCACCTAAAGGAGTGATCTTTTGATCGGAAAAGAACATCAACCCCCTGTTATTATCTCAAAGCTTGAAGCCCTCTTAAGGAGATTGTCAAAATACTTTGTGAGAAGACTTGAAATAGAGTCTCAACTAGGTAAATTCAAAGCTGGCTATAGTGGTGAGTTATCATTAGACTATTATTTAAACAATCTTCCTGATAAAGAGTATGTTATCCTTCACGATCTTCGCCTACAAAACAAGTCATCCATTTTTCAAATCGATACGTTAATCCTGCACAGACATTTTATCCTTATTTTAGAAGTGAAAAACATTGCTGGAGATATCTATATCGATACAAACTTCAATCAAATGATTCGAACTTTGAACGGTAAAACGGAAGTCTTTCCAGATCCAATCTTGCAAGCGTACAGGCAGAAGGTGGAGCTTGAGAGATGGTTAGTTGAAAATAAATGTCCTCGAATACCGATCGAGCACCTTGTAGTCCTGTCGAACCCTCACACTCATATTAAAAATTCTCCGGAAGATCAGCATGTGTTTCAAAGACTAGTAAGAAGTGCGAAGCTCCCCTTCAAAATTGAAAGCTATACACATTTTTATCCAATCCCCTCTTTAACTCCTAAAGAATTTTCCAAAATTACAAAGCTTCTTCTTAAGCACCATACACCTCAAACGTATGATGTTCTTCAACAATTTAACGTTGCGCATTCAGATATTATATGTGGTGTCTATTGTGTTGAGTGTGAAGCTGCAACGATGGAGAGAATGGGTGGTACTTGGAGGTGCAGAACATGTAGAACAGTACAAAAGGATGCTCATATGTCTTCGTTACGAGATTATGCTTACCTTATGGGTTCTACTATTACAAACAGGGAAGCTAGGGAGTTCTTAAAGTTGGAGTCCGAGTCAGCGACACGTAAAATGTTAAAGAGAATGAACCTTCCAACCACAGGGTCGACAAGGAACAAAAGATACGACTTAACACCTCTCATGGAGCATCCTCCTTCTCCCCCCGAAAAGTCAACACCGAAGTCTTCAAAGAAGCATAATTCCCAATCGCAGCGTATCCATAAAAGAACCCCATGAAGATTCCCGTTGCCAGATGCCCTCTGTGACTGATGAAAATGGATATTATCAAGCCTAAAATAACGGCAATATTTGGCTAAAAAGGCAGGGGGTTTGAAGGAAATTTTAATGAGTTGGGTCAGGATGATCAGGATGGGTATCGCGATGACCGCATCCCAGAAATTTGTGTGAATCGTCGGGAAATCCATAAAGCTCCTCCAATCAAGCATTTTATTATAATGTTTCCTTATTTAGTTCTCATTAACAAAAAAAAGATGACCCCTAAAAAGGGATCATCGCTCATTTAAATAATGCATTCCAATGCTCAGCTTTTTCAAGTGCTGCTACGTCATTCTCGATCTCTCCGGGCTTCACTCCGGCACCAATCATATAGTCCGCAAATTCCATATTGACGAATTCAAAAATGTAATTGAACTGCTGTACCAGGGGGAGGCCTTTAATCTTTGCTGAGCTTCCACCGGTAATCACTACATATGCTTTTTTCTTCGTAAGCTCTTCTTTTAAGTTAAAGCGGTCATCACGCAAGTACTGACTCCAGCGGTCAAAGAAATTTTTCATAGGGCCACTCATTCCATACCAATAAAGGGGAGTGGCAAATAGTAATACGTCATGCTCTTCTATTAATCGGACGAGCTGTTCGTAATCATCATCGACAGGAGAGAATCCCCCTTCTGAGTGCCTTAAGTCTTCGATCGGTTCAATATGCAGCTCGGCGAGAGATACGACAGTGTGATCGGTTCCTTCTACGATTTTTTTTGCAAGGTATTCTGAATTGCCGTTTTTTCGTGTGCTCCCTAAAATGGCTAATACTTTCATTATCAACACTCCTCTATAAATTACTGTTTGAGTAGTTTTTACTTAATATTCCACATGACGGTGACAGGGGTCCTTCTTAAGATAATGTTCGCCAATAGTCACTTATAGCTAGAGTTTACCGCATTAAACCGTTAGGACGCCACCATTTGTTAAGAGTGGGTACATGCGATTCTTGGTGAGGTATACACGTATATACCCTATTCGGGCAACAGAGAATATGCCCAAACGACGATCGACAGTAGGCGGGGATAAGAGTTGGGGTCGCATTTGGAAATATAATTAAAATGGCCGGATTATTCCCGGAATCGGCTGGATTATAGGCAAAACCGAATGTATTATGAGAGAAAACGGCCGGATTCGTCACCATTTCGGTTGGATTCTCACAAAAAAACGGCCGGATTCATCACCATTTCACCTGGATTCTTACCAGGGGACGCTGCCCCATGACGGATGCAGCGCCAAAATCCATCAAAAAAGGACGAATCGATAAAGAATTCGTCCTTTTTCAGGAAAAACATGTTGCTATCTCTTATCAGCGTCTGCGAAACCCTTCCTCACGCAAATACAACGCAGCTTCATCATACCCGCCGAAGCTGTCTTCCAAGTTATCACCGGCATAAATGTTCCAGCGGTCATCCTCTTCAATCAGCATGAGAGAATGCCCTTCAGAATCTTTCCACATCTGTTCGACCGGAGGCACGATTTCTATTTCCGTTGCCAAAAGATCGATCGACACACGGATGATGTTTCGGAGCTCGTCATCACTGAAATCGCGGATATTCACCAGACCTTTCGGATTTGCTTTATATTCTGGGTGACGGCCTGCATAAACAAAACCGTTTCCGTTCGGGTGCAGGTGATAGACCACAGTCGTCTTTTCATAGAGACTTTCTTCAAAGTGGAAGTTCACCCGATTCAGTGAAACGTCCTTCCGTGAAAGTTCAGGGAACTCTTCGATTATGGTTAATTTATCTTCAAATGGTAACATCATATTCCTCATTTCATTTTGCGATTTTTTCATTATAACATAGCGCCCTATTTTCTAAAGAGGATTAAAGGTATAATGGGGTACAAAGAGGTGACCCCATTGAATGATTTTACTTCCTTAGGAATACAACCTAAGTACGTCAATGCGTTAAAAGAACAATCGATTACAGAACCAACACCGATCCAGATCGAAACCATCCCTGTGTTATTAAATGGTGAAGACGTGATCGGACAGGCACAGACAGGAACGGGAAAAACGATGGCTTTTCTCCTGCCTATGCTTGCCAAAATTGATCCATTGAGAGATGAGATCCAATCTCTTATTGTGACTCCGACGAGGGAGCTCGCGATTCAGGTAACGGCTGAATTAAATCAAATTCTTTCTTCTACGGAAGATGACATAAATGTGTTAGCTGTGTACGGCGGCCAGGATGTTGAGAAGCAGATCAAGCGACTGAAGAATAAAGCGATTCATATCGTGATTGGAACACCTGGTCGTTTACTTGATCACGTTCGTCGGGAGACCGTGGACTTTTCAAACGTTTCGTTCCTTGTGCTGGATGAAGCGGATCAAATGCTTCATATCGGGTTTTTTGATGAAGTCGAGTCGATCATTCGCGAGACGCCGTTCACCCGTCAAACTGCCCTGTTTTCTGCGACGATGTCCAAGGATATCCGAAAGATCGGCAAGCGCTATATGAACAATCCACATAATGTACAGATTAGAGAAAAAGAAAAAATTGTACAGGAAATTCAACAGGAAATCGTGGAAACGACGGATCGTCAGAAATTAGAAGCCCTCAGTCAAACGATTCATGATGTCCAGCCGTTTTTAGGCATCATTTTCTGCCGGACGAAAAGAAGGGTCAGCAAGCTGCTGGGAGATCTGAAAGCGAAAGGATTCCTGGTGGACGAACTGCATGGTGACCTGTCTCAAGCGAAACGAGAAGGAGTGATGAAGAAGTTCAGGGACGCGAAACTTCAGCTTCTTATCGCAACAGATGTGGCAGCGCGTGGTCTGGATGTGGAAGGCGTCACTCATGTATTTAATTATGACATTCCTCAAGATGTGGAAAGCTACATTCACAGAATCGGACGTACAGGACGTGCCGGTAAAGACGGGCTTGCGATCACCTTTGTGGCACTAAAGGACAAGCAGGATTTGGAAATGATTGAAAAAGGCATTGGCCGTTCATTGCCTCGTCGTGTCGTGGAGGTCGCTCCTTCTGAGGAAACCGCCAATGTCCATAAGGGATCAAATGAAAGTGCGAAGGATAGACGTGAAAAGAATATCCAAGCGAATAAAGAGCGAAAAGCAAGATCTCCACGTGGAGGCATGTCTCGTAACAGTGATGGTGGTGACTCGTCACGCAGTCGTCGATCGGGAAGGGAAGAATCATCATCCCGACGTGGAGGAGATTCAGCCAGTCCCTCAAGAGGCAGACAATCCAGAACAGGTGATTCTGGCAACCAAAGAAGAAACGACTCCAGCAGAAAAAGAAACAGCCAAAGCAAATCCTCCTCAAATAGAAGAGGCCGCTAACCCAAAAGCATGGTGACCAATGTGTCATCATGCTTTTTTTATAGAAAAGAGTGATGAACTATCCTTTAAACATTCTTAAATCAGGACCCTACTATAAAATTTCAGAATATTCCCAATTCATACCGCGAATCTGCTAAAATAATGAATATAAATAGTCATTAACTAACAGAGGGGATGGGTTGTACATATGCATGTACCTTTAGTGTTAACGGATTTTCTGGATCGTGCAGTCGAGCAATATGGAGAAAAGGTTGCAATTATTGATGATGTGAAGCGTTTGACGTATAAGCAGCTGAATGCACGTGTGAATCAACTGTCCAGGGGTCTTAAGGAATTCGGGATTGAAAAAGGGGACAAGGTCGCATATCTGGCTCCTAATACGACGGAGATGCTGGAAGGATTTTATGGTGTATATGGAGTAGGAGGAATTATGACCCCTTTGAATACTCGTTTAAAGCCATCAGATTATCAATTTATCCTGACTCATAGCGAGAGCAAAGCATTATTTGTGGATGAGGAACTTTATCCGCTGGTACAGCCGATTTTGTCTAAGGTGCCTAATTTAAAGTATATTGTGATTCATGGTAAATCTATAGATGGACATGCAGGCTATGACGGGTGGCGCGGCTCATTCAGCGACGAAGCCTTCGATCGCGTAGAACTGGAAGAAAGCGATATCGCTTCATTATTATATACAAGTGGAACGACAGGGGATCCGAAGGGGGTACTGCTCACTCACCGATCAAACTATCTGCACGCTCTATCCTCCATGCATCATTTACGGGCCTCCGATCAGGACACTTTGCTTCACGTGCTGCCTATGTTCCATGTGAATGGATGGGGATCTCCTTTTTACTATACGGCCAACGGTGCGACCCAGGTGATGCTCAGAAAAGTAGAACCTGAGATGATTTTAGAAAAAGTCGAGAAGCATGGCGTCACGGTTATGCATATGGCACCGACTGTTCTGAATATGCTTCTGGAAAACTATCCGAACAGGGAGCGGACTATCGGGCAGAATGTAAGGGTTGTCATTGCGGGATCTGCCCCTCCTCCGGCATTTGTAAGAAAGGTGGAAGAGGATCTGGATTGGGAATTCATCCAGGTGTACGGAATGACTGAAATCTCTCCACTTATCACTACGTCCATTCTGAGATCTTCAGAACAGGACCGACCAAAGGAAGATAAGTACCGGTTAAAGGCGAAAGCCGGATACAGTATGATTGGCAGCAAGGTGAAAGTAGTGGATGAGCTCGGAAATGAAGTGCCCCATAACGGGAAAGAGATTGGAGAAATCGTTACCAGAACGAATACAGTGATGGAAGGATATTATAAAAATCCTGAAGCCACCAATCAAGCCATTCGAGATGGATGGCTGCATACAGGTGACATGGCGACCGTTGACCAGAATGGCTTCATAGAAATTGTCGACCGGATGAAAGACGTGATCATCAGCGGGGGAGAAAACATCTCTTCTATTGAAGTAGAGGGGGCTCTTTATGAACATGATAGTGTCCTCGAAGCAGCCGTCGTAGCCATCCCCCATGAGCGTTGGGGAGAAGTGCCCCATGCAGTGGTTGTTATCAGGGAGGGTCACAGCTTAACGGAAAAGGAGCTTATCGAATTCAGCAGAGAAAAGCTTGCCCACTTCAAAGCACCGAAGAGTATTACCTTTGCAAAAGAATTACCTAAGACCGCTTCAGGAAAAATCCAAAAGGTTGTGATCCGAAAAGAATACTGGAAGGATCATGATCGGATGGTTCATTAATGGAAGGGGGCATGCAGATGCATGCCTCTTTCAGTTGGACAAAAGCCCTTATTTCTTAAATCCAGGATGCCCGTCGTCCCTGTTTAGGCTTCTTCAGCATAAATTATAAAAAGGAAGTTTTATCAGCATAATAACAGGGAAAAGCAGTTTTTAAGAGTAGAAAATGGAGGGCGTAAAGATGAGTTTAAATTCCCCGTTGGTTCCAAATCAAAAAACCCATTGTTCCAATGAATATGGAAAGTTAAAGAAAGTGGTCGTTGTTTCACCTGAAAATATGCAAATAAATGAAATCATAAATGAGACTCAAAAGCATTTCCTAAAGGAAAATATCAATATAGATAAAGCGGTTCTGCAGCATAAAAACTTTGTTGATACGTTAGAGAAAAATGGTTCAGAGGTCATTCACCTGCAACCATCACCAGAGTTTAATGAACAAGTCTTCACAAGGGACATCGGTTTCACGATTCATGATCAGTTCTTTGTTGCATCCATGAATACGGATGTCAGGCGAGGCGAAGTGAAGACCCTGAAGAATTGGCTGGAAACGAATGAAGTGCCTTATAATGAACTTCTCCATTCCATTGAAGGAGGGGATGTGCTCGTTGATGAGCAGAATATTTGGATCGGAGTGAGTGGACGGACGAATCAATTGGCCATCCAGTCCTTACGAAATCAGCTCCCACAGTTTACCATTAATGAATTGCCTTTAAAAGAAGGGGTCCTTCATTTAGATTGTGTATTTACGATCATTTCAGAGGAATGGGCACTTGTCTATCCACCGGCCTTTTCAAAAGAGGACCTTGAGAAGATCAAGACGCATTACAATATCATCACTGTAACAGATGATGAGCAATTCCAAATGGGCCCTAATGTATTAGCAATCGATGATGGGAAAATCATTAGTCTTACTCAAAATCAAGATTTGAATGAACGAATCAGATCGAAAGGTTTTGACGTGATTGAACTGGATTTATCCGAAATCATTAAGTCAGGAGGCTCATTCCGCTGCTGTACGCTTCCACTGATCAGGGAGTAGATGAGGTCTTATCGACTATGAAATGAATGGATTCATTAAAGAAAAACAGGTGACTTTTCACCTGTTTTTCTTCATTTACAGAAGCTTTACACTCCTGTCTTCCTTTTGAAAATGGTTCTTTATATTTCCCCTTTATTCTACATATGAATTCGAAATTATAGGAGGTAGGGTAAATGAAGAAATCAATGAAGAAGATTCTTCCGTTAGCGGTTGTGTCAACATTAGCTCTTGGAAGTGTAATAGGGATGAGTCAGGACAGTCCTGAAGCACAATCCAAAGATTCCAAGAACGGCAAAGCCAAAAACGTCATCTTTATGATTGGTGATGGAATGGGCGTTCCTTACACAACGGCTCTTCGCTATATGAATGACAATCCAGATACAGCAGAGATGGAAAAAACGGCTTTCGACCCTTACCTAGTCGGACTGCAATCCACTCATCCTGAAGATGAAAAGGAAAACGTAACAGATTCAGCAGCAGCTGCTACGGCTATGAGCGGTGGAGTCAAAACATACAATAATGCGATAGCAGTCGATAATGATAAAACAGATGTTAAAACCGTATTAGAACAGGCGAAAGAAAACGGTATGTCTACAGGAATTGTAGCGACATCTGAAATCACCCATGCGACTCCAGCATCTTATGGAGCCCATGAAGAGCAGCGTAAAAGCGAAGATGCGATTGCGGATGATTATTATGATGAAATGATTAACGGTGAACATAAGATTGACGTCATGCTGGGCGGAGGGACGGACTTCTTCGAACGTGATGACCGTAACCTTGCTGAGCAGTTCCAGAAAGATGGTTACAGCTATGTGAAATCTGCAGAAGAACTTAAAAATGACGACAACAAACAAGTTCTTGGTCTTTTCTCTGAAGTGGGAATGGACAAGATGATCGACCGTGATGAAGAACAGCCCAGCTTAGCGGATATGACGACATCTGCACTCGACCGTTTAAAAGGTGACAAGGACGGATTCTTCCTAATGGTGGAAGGCAGTCAAATCGACTGGGCTGGTCACGATAATGATATTGTCGGGGCTATGAGTGAAATGAGAGACTTTGAGAAGGCACTTGAAGAAGTAAGGGATTTTGCGAAAGAAAATGGTGAAACATTGGTAGTTGTTACAGCAGATCATTCTACAGGGGGAATCTCGATTGGTGCAGACGGTGAATATAATTGGGATCCGGCACCGATTCAAGCTGCAAAACGCACTCCTGACTTTATGGCAGAACAAATTGTAAAAGGTGCTTCAGTGGAAGAAACCTTAGCTGAAAATATCGACCTAGAGTTAACGGAAGAGGAAATCGCTTCTGTAAAAGAAGCAGCAGAAAAAGGCGATCAAACCGAAATCGATAATGCCATCGAGAAAATCTTCGACAAGCGTTCAGGTACAGGCTGGACAACGGATGGTCATACAGGAGATGACGTTCCTGTGTATGCATTTGGTCCACAAAAAGAGAAATTTTCCGGCATGATCGATAACACAGATCAAGCGAAAATGATCTTTGAATTATTGAAAAATAAAGGAAAAATCAAAGATAAGAAATAAGCTTAATATAGATTAGACCATGCTTCTCCCTCGTTATGGGGTGGACTGCATGGTCTTTTCTTCGATTATGCTTCTTCTAAATCTGAAACACTTACTTCAGAACGTTCTTCTAGTGGTCCGCGAAGATGAACAACAGCTGTTTTTCCATCTTCATTAACAGAGTCTATCCATACGGACGCATCTTTATATTTTACTTCAATATCAGCTGAAGAAGATAAAATCTGTTTTACACGATTATAATCCATACCTCATTTCCTCCTTATATTCTATTTTCATTGGTTAGTGTGTCCTTTTATTAGAGAAAAATGAGCGTATATTTGATTTGGAATCCGATACGCTAATAGCGAAAGGGTGATGACATGAAGAAGCAGGATGAAAGAACATCCACTACAGAAGCAAATATGGAATTGAATGAAAGATTTTATGGAAGTAATGAAAAAGAAGGTGATCCGGCACCGCCCACCTATATTCAAAATAATACGGCCGCGGTGAAGATTACTGGTGATGATGAGTAAGAGTACGAGCGGAATCCTATACTTATAAAACAAAACCTGCCCGACAAACGATCAGGCAGGTTTTTGTTATTTCGTTTTATTACGTTGGTCTTTGTTATGCTTGTTTCCCTTACTATTGTCTCCACTCGTAATTTCTTTAGCAAATTCCGTCGTTCCACGCTTAGGTGAATTTTGATTTTCGCTGCCTCTGTTGTTTTTTTTCGTCATATAATTCCCTCCATTCTACTCGATTCATTAGTAGTTTTTGAAGAATAACAAAAGGTTATACACAAATGGAAATGTTAAAGAAAGATTAAAAAATAATTTAGCATAGTTTTTTGGGACAAGAATAAGTTATAATATAAAACGAAATGATTACGATTAAAGAATGTAAACTTAAGAAAGGAAACGTAAATGAATGAATTCTTTGAGGAGCTTTAGTCAAGAGATGACAGGGATAATATTATTCATGTTATTTATTGTTCTTTTTTTAGCTGGCGATTGGGTGAAAGGTTATATCCCGGACGAGTTTCTTACTTCTTCGATGGTGAATGTCATTACGATATTCCTTAGTATCTTGTTAGAAGCGATCCCTTTTATCTTAATTGGTGTCTTCGCATCCGCACTTATTCAAGTATTTGTTTCTGAGAGTCTATTACAAAGAATCATCCCGAAGAGGTTTCCTTACCTGGCTCTGTTTCCTGCCGCTGTGGTGGGAGCATTGCTTCCTGTATGCGAGTGTGCCATTGTGCCGGTGGCAAGAAGGCTGATTAAGAAAGGAATGCCTGCTCATCTTGCGATTGTCGTCATGGTAACCGCGCCTATTTTAAATCCAATTGTATTTGCCTCTACTTATTATGCGTTCCAGAATAATATAACGGTTGTCTGGGGCAGGATGGGAATTGCTCTAATAGCTGCCTTAATCATTGGGGCATTATTGTATAGGTTTTATGGAAAGAGAAACCCGCTTATACAGAAAGCGCATGATCACGAGCATCATCATGATCACTCTTCCAATAAAATAATGCAGACGATTGTTCATGCCAGTGATGAATTTTTTGACATGGGTAAATACCTTATCATCGGGGCATTCGTTGCAGCAGGATTTCAGACTTATCTTGATAGAGAACTGTTAGTGGGGATAGGGACGAATGAGGTACTTGCGCCGGCAGTCATGATGGGGTTTGCGTATATTATTTCTTTATGTTCGGAGGCTGACGCATTTGTGGCGTCGTCGTTCGGCAGTATATTTTCTGCTTCGTCCATTTTGGCATTTTTAGTATATGGTCCTATGATTGATTTCAAGAATACTTTATTGATGCTTGCATACTTTAATAAAAAATTTGTACTGATCTTTATTGGGGTCGTGACGATTGTTGTGTATACATGCACATTGGTATTCCAAATATTTGTATAAAGGAGGCGAAAGGTATGAAACCATTCATCCAATTCCATACATTCATCCGGGGAATCATCTTAATTGGATATGCTCTCTTGGTATTGAAACTATTTTTAACGTTTAATTTGCAAAACTTTGTCGCACCCAAAATGCATGGTTACATGTATTTCGCTCTGGGGGTTTTCATTCTCCTCGGGGCTATCCAAATCATCAGGGGCACATCTTCAGCTTCTGCAAAAGAACACCATTGTGATTGCGAAGGTCATGAACTGCCGAAAGGATTCATCAGGTCCAGTATGGTATATGCCCTATTTATTTTTCCAATAGTGGTGGGTTTCCTGCTGCCGGATAATTTATTAGATAGCTCCGTTGCGGCCAAAAGAGGGGTAAAAGTGGGGAATAGCCTATTTTCAACACCGCCATCCGATGAACAAAAAGGGTCAGATCAAAATGAGAGCTCTGAGAAAAGTTCGACTGAAACTGAGCCCACCCTCAGTCCGTATGATGAGTTTCCTGTGGAAAAAGATTTCGACAAGCTGAAAGAAATCGTAAATAAAAGAGAAAAAATAATCGTAAGAGATGAACAATATATTCAGACATTAAGTATTGTGGATGAAAACCTGGACGATTTCGTGGGAAAAGAAGTTCAGCTTACAGGCTTTGTGTATAAAGATGAAGGTTTTGCAGAAGATGAAATGGTGATTTCCCGCTTTACCGTTACGTGCTGCGTAGCAGATGCTTCCGTTTATGGATTATTGGCGCGGGATTCAGGACTGAGTAAACTTGAACCCGATACATGGATTAACGTGAGTGGCGTGATCGATAAGGTGGATTTTAATGGTCAGGAAATGCCGGTTCTAAAGAATCCTGTGTTTGAAGAAATTGAGCCGCCTGCCAATCCATATGTAGAGGAGTTCTATATCAAAATTGAATAAACAAAAGAATCCTTACTTTTATGTAAGTAAGGATTCTCTTATAATGATTAAATCGTAATTATTTCGTTTTAACAGTCAAGTGGTGATAATATGTATGATTGGATCATAATCGGTGGAGGGATCCATGGTATACAGTGGCTACGTATCTTGTGAAAAAGAAAAAGGTTCCAATTCATAAGATATGTGTAATCGATCCTTACCCAGGGCCCTTGTTTAAGTGGAAAAGGCTGACAGGATTAATTGGTATGCCATATTTACGTTCACCTTTCGTCCACCATTTGGATACACATCCCTTTAGTCTTCAATCCTTTAAGAAGGATGAAGGAGAACATTTCTACGGGCCATATAAGCGCCCTGCTCTTTCTCTATTCAATCAACATAGTTCCGCAGTATTAGATGACATTGAAATCTCTAAAGCATGGTTTCAGGGAAAAGTGGAGAACGTTGAGAAAGGACATAACGGTTGGATAGTGAGAACCTGTGGTTTGGACCATTTTCTTGGAAAAAACATCGTGATTGCGACGGGAATGAATAATCAATTAGCATATCCATCTTGGGGAAGTGATCTTGTTGCGGCCCGACCAAAACAAGTTGGCCATTTATTTGCTGAGTCCCTTCCGATAATGGAGCCGCCAATCGTCGTGATTGGAGGGGGTATCTCCGCTGCTCACCTTGTGATTAAGTTAAGCAAAAAATACCCTGGAAACGTCTATCAAATTGCCAGGCAGCCTTATAGAGTTCACGATTTTGATAGTGATCCCGGCTGGCTTGGACCTAAGTATATGAGTGGATTTGAAAAGCTTTCCCGGTATGAAGAAAGAAGAGAGGTCATTGATCATGCCCGTCATAAAGGGTCTATGCCAAGTGAATTAGCGAATAAGTTGAGAAACTTGAAGCGGAAAAATACGTTCACCTTTCTCCAAGATGAAATCCAATCATGGGCTGTATCAGGTGATGAGATAATACTGCATTTGACGAAGGATAAGTCGATTGTAAAAGCAAAAACCATACTATTTGCCACCGGATTTTCAAAAGAGGTCATGAAGGTGGACTGGCTGCAAAAACTCATTCAAGAGGAAAAGTTAACGTGTGGGAAATGTGGTTTTCCGGTAGTGAAAGAAGACTTGTCATGGTGTAATCATTTATTTGTGACAGGGCCCCTGGCTGAGTTGGAAATCGGACCGGTCTCACGTAATATTTCCGGTGCAAGGAAAGCAGCAGAAAGAATAGTAAATAATACAATTTAAATCGTAATGATTTCGATATTTAAAGGGAGATGAATGTTTATCATGAAAGTACCAGTAACAGTATTAAGCGGTTATTTAGGATCAGGAAAGACGACATTATTAAATCATATTTTACATAATAGGGAAGATAAGCGAATAGCGGTCATTGTGAATGATATGAGTGAAGTGAATATCGATGCGTCCCTGGTGAAGAGTGGAGGGTTCACCAGAACAGAAGAAAAATTAGTGGAGCTTCAAAATGGTTGTATTTGCTGCACCTTGAGGGAAGATTTAATGATAGAAGTCCAGCGATTGGTCGATCAGGGGAATATTGATTATATAGTGATTGAATCTACCGGAATTTCCGAACCGATTCCTGTAGCTCAAACATTCACTTATCTGGATGAAGAGATGGAGATTGATCTTACGAGGAAAACAAAACTGGATACGATGGTGACGGTTGTGGATGCCAACCGATTCTGGCATGATTTTGCAAGTGGTGAAACTCTGCTGGATCGAAAGCAGGCAACGGACGAAGGTGACACAAGGGAAGTAGTGGATTTACTGATTGATCAAATCGAGTTTGCGAATGTGATTGTGTTAAATAAAATAGATTTAGTGGAAGAAGTGGATGTTATAGAATTAAAAGCTGTTCTTCAAAAATTGAATTCAGAAGCTAGAATCATTGAAGCTTCTCATTCCAACATACCATTAGCTCAAGTACTGGATACCAACCTGTTCGATTTTGAGAAAGCGAGCCAGGCAGCCGGCTGGATAAAAGAGTTACAGGAAGAACACATTCCTGAGACAGAGGAATATGGAATTTCTTCTTTTGTATACAGACGAAAAAAGCCCTTTCACCCTGAACGATTCATGAAATGGATGGAAGAGTGGCCGGTAGACATCGTGAGGGCAAAAGGCTTCTTTTGGCTGCCGACCCGTAACGACATGACGGGCTTATTATCCCAGGCAGGTCCATCGATCATCATTCAGGGAGCAGGGGAATGGGTAGCTGCTTATCCTGAAAATGAGAGAAAGGAAATCCTGGCTGAAGAAGTGGAATTAGCTGAGAGATGGGATCCTGTTTATGGTGATAGAGTGAACGAAATCGTATTTATCGGTCTTGAGATGAACAGGGAAGAAATAGAGCAGTCATTAGATAGCTGCTTATTAACAGAAAGAGAAATGGGGGAGGATTGGACAAAATTGAAAGACCCGATTCCTGCTTTTACGGTGGAGGGTTGATTGACGGGGAAAGCCAGGCGCATGATGAATGCGCCTGGCTTTTTTATGAATATTCTTTTTTTTACCGTATTGATGACGAATTATAAAACTGAACCACTGAATAAGATACGAACATGAAAGTTGTAACTTTATTCCTATATTCAACATTCCTACTGATATTTTGAATCTTCTAAACGATAATGAAGATAGGATATCTAAAGGGAGGTAAAGAAATTGCATGAGAAAATGGATGGGATACAGAATGCATCGGGAATACCGGGCAGGTGGTTTGTGGATGAAATGGCAGACGGGTCGGAGGGATATCCGATTTTATTTATTCATGGGATTCATGCCTCTTCAGACACGTGGATAAGAGAAAATGATTTACAGAAATCCACACGGAAATATGGGCACCAAGCAGTTTTCATTGATTTGCATCCCGACGAAGATATGTGGAAGAATGGGCAACTTTTAGAGGGGAAGCTTCGTGAGATTTATGACTATTTTAAGAGGAAGGTAGTGGTTGTGGGACATAGTAAAGGAGGGATCGATGTTCAAACGGCATTGGTTCATTATGGTGCCGGACCATATGTAGAAAGGGTCATTACTCTTTCGTCCCCTCATCATGGGTCAGAGCTTGCAGACCTTGCCTATAGTAAATGGGCCGGCTGGTTAACCGATGCTTTAAAAAGTAAAAATAATGCCGTGTTTTCCTTGCAAACAGGATATATGAAATCTTACCGTTCCCAGACGGATGAACTTGAACTTGCAAAAGCCACCCCATTCTATACATTCGGTGGTACAGGATGGGGAGGGGTGAATTCTGAACTGTTTTGGGGAGGGTTATACTTAAGCCGATTTGGGCAAAGTGATGGAGCGGTGCTGGTAACAAGTTCACGTCTTCCTTATGGGAAAGAGGTGCGGGTCCAAGACTGGTCTCATACGACGATAAAAGAAGGCGGGGAGATTTTCCCTTATTTAAAGGATCTCTTAATTGAAGAGGTGCAAGAGGTTTCCTATGCTGCTGTGAGCGAGCTAGCGAAAGAGGGAGAAACATCGGTCCTCCATAGAGGTGGGGCATTTGTGGGCGTTGGAGTGGAGAGGTTTTCAGTGGAGGAAGAGGTAGAGAAAATCTCGGTGGACTGGATCAGTGATCAACAGGCTGCGATCTATGAGCTCCTTAGTCCGAACGGGCAAGTGTATAAACAGTTCATGGTTACGGAAGATGCGACAGGCTTTTTCCCTGGCGCTTATCATCATTCCATTATCATTTCCAAGCCCCTTTTGGGACAGTGGGAAATGAGGGCGCATAATAGTCAAAGTGAAAAATACATGCTGACCATTCTGTTTCAGGAAGGGGTTAGTAAGGGGTGGAATCAGTTGGCGGGGGATGGAGAAACTTTAATGGGTTCATGCAATGTACACGACAAACCTGTAAAGAAAACATATTCCATTCACCATATCCCAACGAAGAGCGGAAACAAAAACCAAACCACCCTCATTACAACTGAAAATCTATCTTCTCTGCCTCTTGCTGAATTTGAAGAAGGAGTCCATAACATCACCATCGATATAGAAGGGGAGACCCAGGAAGGGAACGAATTTCAGAGAACGGTGATTCAAACCGTTTATGTAGATGGAAAGGGGAATATCTATTAATTGTTTGAAGTGAATACAAGGTCCGTCCCTGTGCATAAACGGGGACGGACCTCTGGGTTATAGTGTGCTTAGGAATTCTGTTACTTGTTCTGGTGTTTTGGCATTGGCGCTGTGCAGGTGAGCGATTTTTTCGCCGTTTTTGTAGACAAGCAGGCTTGGGATGCCCATGACGTCATATTTTTCGGCGATTTCAGGAAATTCGTCTTTATTGATGTCGTACCATTTATATTGACCGAACTCTTCCATGATCTCATCAATGAACATATCCATACGACGGCAGTCGGGACACCAGTCTGCGTGGAATTTCACGATCACCGGCTCTGCTGAACTGATTAAATCTTCAAAGGTTTCTTTGTTTTTGATTGATTGCATGCTGTTAACCTCCCTTTGGTATTATTTTATACAATACATCGATCAATTGTAAAACGAATCATTTTTCGTCTGAACTTGTACATGATAATATGGGAATACATTTTGAAAGAAAAAGGTGACATTATGCAACCGATTAAAGTTGGATTAGTAGGATACGGTTTTTCAGGACAAAGTTTTCATCGACCGTTACTTTCTCATTTGGAGGAATTTCATATCGAAGCGGTGCTTTCTTCTGATGAGGAGAAAGTATTGAAAGACATTAAGGGTACAACAGTGGTTTCGTCCCTTGACGATTTACTTCAACAAGACATTGAATTAGTTGTGATCACAACACCAAACCATCTTCATTACCGGATGATTAAGCAGTCATTATTAGCTGATAAACATGTAGTGGTAGAGAAGCCGTTTGTGACGAATAGTGTGGAAGGGGAAGAGCTGCTGGCTTTAGCGAAAGAGAGAGGCTTGCATCTTTCCGTATTCCATAACCGCCGATGGGATGCCGATTTTTTAACCATCCAAAAATTACTTAAAGAAGAAGCTTTAGGACAAATCTATACATATGAAGCTCACTTCGACCGTTTCCGCCCGGCTATTAAAGATCGTTGGAAAGAAAATAAAATCGAGGGAGCCGGGGTGTTATATGATTTGGGCTCTCACCTCCTAGATCAAGTACTCACCCTGTTTGGTACACCACAATGGGTTCAGGCAGATGTGTTCCCGCAAAGGGATCCGGAAAAAGCGGAAGACTATTTCCACATTACACTCGGGTATGACGTATTGAGAGTGCAATTGTACTCCCGTTCTATAGTCCTTGACCCAGGACCTCGCTATCAGGTACATGGAATAAAAGGAAGCTACATGAAGCACGGAATGGATCGTCAGGAGGATGATCTAAAAGCAGGGAAAAACCCTCTTGATGAAGAGTGGGGATTGGAAGATGAAGAGTACTGGGGTACACTGACAACACTATCCGGGGATGAAGTGACTTCAGAAGTCATTCCTTCTGAAAAGGGCGATTATACTCAGTTCTATCTGGGGATATATGGAACCTTGAAGGGGGATAAACCTCTACCTGTAAAACCAGAGGATGCTTTACACGTGATAAAAATCATCGAAGCATGTAAAGAAAGTGCAGAGAGCAAATGTGTTATTAAACTGAAATAGAGTAGAAGGGCTCCCCACAATAGGGAGCCTTCTTTATAGATGCTATTCTACTGTACCAGCTTCCAAGATCTGAACCTTTGCGTCGACATTGAATCTTACCCGGGGATAAATGCTTTCTTTCCATTCTTTAAGGTCAAATCCACGTACCCCGTGCTTTTGATTTTGACCGATACCCACAGGGTCGATGCCTAATTCCTGAAAATCCTTCAGCATGGCTAAGCATTTTCTCTCGATATCCTTTTCCATTTTTTTCTCAACCTCTCCCACTTTATCAGGTGTCAATTTTTTTCCGGTATACTCTCTGACAATTCCCCTAACCTTGATTCTCATTGTCACTTCAACAGGATCAGCTTTATGTTTGATGATAATCTTGTGCTTTGAAATCAGGCTTGTTACTGAAGCCTCAACGGTTTTTTCGGCAGTACCAGGCTTTTTCCCCATTTTGATGACATGGCTTCCTTCAGCAAATTTATCCACTAATAATTTAAAGAAAAACATATCCATAGCAGAAATCTTTTTGACCATTTTGTCTTTATCGAAAAGGGCAATACCTGTAATGGCTACACTGTCATTAGAGAGTTGCTTTAGTATTGGGAGATAGGGTGTTTTTCCGTCTTGAAAATAATCGAATAGAAACAAATGCAGGTTTGTTTCTGGCAATTCTCTTCGGGTGATGTTGTGTGTGATTAAGTTGGAAATATACGTTCCATTTCCTCTTAAGCCATAGTTCCCTTTGATGAGTTCGCCTGCTTCGCCTTCTACGACCGTTATATATACCCTTGCCCCAACACTGGCGTCTCTTTGCAGGGAGTCTCCAACATCGATGATTCCTTTTTCAGCCAGCTTTTCTCCTATCAATACGACATCCAAGCTTCCTCTTACAAGAGGCTGTTGGGCTCTTCTTTCTAATTTCTCCAGCACTTCCCGCGTGGATGATGCTTCTGCAGACAGCGTTCCGTTTTGGATGGATTTATCGGATAAATAAATGGGGAACAGAGCTGTTCCTCTCATTTTATTCTCTCCTACATAATCATAAGCTTTTCCGGTTTCAACATATAAATCGTCGAGAATCTCCTTTTCTACGCATCCTGATAGGAAAAGAGAACAAATGAGTAAAATGATCAAGGAAAGTTGTTTCATCGTTTTTGTCTCACCTTCTTCATGATAGTCACCAGTACTAAAAGAGCAGGTATGTAAAAAAAGTTGAAATAGAAACCGATTTGTCCTGAAACTGTATTCAAGAAATTAACCTGTTTTCGGTCAGTGATAAAAGTTAAGGTGCATAAACAGAGAATACAAATGATGATCAAGGCATGACGATGTCGTAAAGGAGTCATACGCTTAATGGTCCTGCTGGCACACCAGAGAGATATGCACACGTTGGGCAGAATCACTAAGCACCAATTGGCGATTCCAATATATTCAAAACGTTCAACAAAGGGCATTTCAACGATTTTCCACATAGAAAGGGTGGCCCAAACGGTCTTTTCTAATTGCTTTTGACTGAAAAAAGCAAAAGAAATGATGGCGATTAAGGTGTATATGGTTGTGGTTGTAAATAGCCCCCAATGAGCATATTTCTGAGACTTTTTAGCATCTTTAATATAAGGATAAAGCATCAGTATGGCTTCGTATCCGAGATAAGTAAGTGACATATTTTTTGTGGAGATTAAAATATCTTTGATGGTGTGATCAAATACCGGTAAAATGTTTCGGAAATCTGCGTATTTAAATGTAAATGCAAAGGTTAAGATCAGATAACTGGGTAGTACAGTTCCAAAAAATGCGGTACCTGCAATGGTACGGACTCCACCATTCACAATATAATAGACAAGGATCAAGAAGAAAAATGCAAACATAAACGTACTTAATCGCGGATACATCCAAACTTGCAATACCTCGATATACGTCCTCATAATCGTTATCACCAGTAAACTGAAGTAGAGGGCAAATAATAAGTTGAATATATTTCCAATCCACTTCCCGAAAGCCAAAGTATGAGCAGATACAAGGTCCCCTCCAGATTTTTCTAAAATAAGGTACATAAGGAACATGAGAACATGAGTAAGGATACCTGCGAGGATGACAGAAATCCAACCATCATACCCCGCATTCATCGAAATGATTCGTTGGAACCCCAGAACACCTGCCCCGACTTGTATTGAATGTATGAGAAAGAAAACAAGGAAAGGGGATATTTTTCTTCTATCTGGAATGGTTTGCATCTGATCACCTCCGACCTTTATTCGTCTATATCCAGCTTCTTCTTTCCTTCAGATGGACGGAATCTGTATGGTTTCTTCGTTCTTAAATATTCTGGTCGCCCTGCTTGTTTACTGAAAGGGAACCTGATTAGAGCGTCTTTCAGGTCCTTCATTCTCGGTGGATAGAGTGGCTCCAGAAACGGTCTTCCCAAGGAAGTTAATTGTAATAAATGTCCCATAAGTAAACAGAAACAGAAAACAATGCCTAATAATCCCCATAGTTGTGCGAACAACAAGAAGGGGAATCGGAGCAAGCGGATCGTATTACCCATGCGGTATACGGGAGTCGTAAAGGAAGCAAGCGCAGCAAGGGCAACTAAAATGAGCAGTACGTTACTCGTAATCCCTGCCTCAACGGATGCGGTCCCAATGACGATCCCTCCAACGATACCGATGGTTTGGCCAACTTTGGTTGGAAGGCGGGCTCCTGCCTCACGCAATAATTCAATCGTTAATTCTAGAAATAACGCCTCTAATATAGGAGGCAAAGGGATTTCTTGTCTGGATGTTACAAGAGTGGCCATAAGATCCTTTGGTATGAGTTCATAATGATACGTCAACGCAGCAACATATACGGGTGTAATCAATATCGAGAATGCTACTGCAAAAACACGTACTAGACGCAGGAATGAGGCGATCGAGAAATTCAAGAAATAATCCTCATAGGCATTAAAGAACTCAACGAGAGTCGTGGGTCCAATCAATGCGTGAGGCGATCCATCCACCATCACGGCCAACTTCCCTTCTACCAGTACAGAAGCGACTCGATCCGGCCGTTCTGAATCCAAAAGTTGGGGGAAAGGGGAATTACTATTATCGGCAATGAGCTGTTCAATAAATGAACTATCCATGATTTGATCAAAATCCACGGCTCGTAAACGTTGCCGCATCGTATTCACATTGGCTTCATCCACCAATCCATCAAGATAAACCAGGGCGACCCTCGTGTGAGTCAGTTTTCCCATATTAAATTCTTCCACCAGCAGTTCTTTAATGGGAAGACGTTTACGGAGAAGGTTCAGGTTGTCACTGAGTGATTCTACAAAGGCCTCTTTAGGACCAACCACACTGAACTCCACTTCCGGTTGGGAAACCTTTCTTCCCATTTCATTTTTCGTAGCGATGAAGGCAAATTTCCGGTTGGAGGCATCCATCGTTAACAAGGTATATCCGTTAAAAAGCTTTTGTTCAATTTGTGCTTCATCGTTGGATACTTCTATATCCAGGACAGGAACCAACGTCTTTAAATCATCAAATGAATGAAAGTCTTTTGAAAGTAAGGAGGGAAGAACATCCTCCTGCAGGATTTTCCCATCAATCAGGGTGGTAATGAAATGCAGACTGAATTTTGCCCCTGTATGAGGGTTCTGATAAAAGGCTTGTTTATAGTCGGCTGATTTCTCAGCTTCCTGCTTAAAGTTTTCGTAGGTCTGTTTTTTCTTCGTGTTATCGGTGTTTTTCTTATTTCTAAAGAATGGAAACATACTAATCCCTCATGTTCGATGTATGGTCTATCCTGTAGTGTTTCCGAAATTAGGAGAATTATGAAAAGTTATGGGGGAAGTGGGAAAAAACGTAAAGGTCTGCTGGATTAATAGAGGGCTAAAAATAAAAAGACTGGAAAAGGAATGTCCCTTTTCCAGTCTCATGTCGTTATTCCTGCTCCAGGAAAAACTTTTCGATATCATCAAGCATCGCATTTGCTGCCATGACGCCACCAGCAGTGTTCCAAATAGCATCGCTTACTTCATACACTTTATCTTGTTTTGCTACTTCAAGGTTTTGGAATAGAGGATCGTTCAGCCACTCTTCAGCAAGCTTGTTCGCTTCTCCATCGCCCGTTTCATATGTGAAGTAGAATAACACATCTCCATCCATCGCAGGGATTCGCTCTTTCGTCACACCTTTTTCAGCAAAGTCGTCAACATCCTGACCTTCAGGACGGGCAAATCCTAATTGATCCAGTATCACACCTGAGAATGAATCTTTATGATAGATACGTACGTCACCTGCTAAAAAGCGGACCATAGATACTTCCTGGTTTAATTTGTCTCCAAGCTTACCTTTAAGATCTTCAATTCGCTGGTCGTACTGGGTTAATACTTCCTGACCTTTTTCTTCTTTGTTTACTGCTTTAGCGTATAACTCAAAGTTTTCTTTCCAATTACCTCTTAATGTTTCAGCCATAACCGTAGGAGCGATGTCTTTCAGCTGATTGTATTGTTCTTCTTGACGCATTTTGTTCCCGATAATAAGATCCGGCTGAAGTTTAGCAATAGCTTCCATGTTTAATTCACTTTCAGTTCCGACTACTTCAACATCTTTCATGTCGTCGGCAATATGATCGTACCATGGATCTCCTGTCCAGGATTGTACGGCACCGACAGGGGTCACGTCCATTGAGAGAAGAGCCTCTGTTCCTTCATTAGTAAGGATGACAACCTTCTTAGGAGTCCCTTCGATTTCAGTCGTACCCATTGCGTGTTCCACTGTATAAGATTCTTCTTTTTTATCATCGTTACTTGCAGAACCCTCTTTTTCCTCTTCTTTATTACCGCAAGCAGCTAAAAATAGAAGAGAAGCGATGAGTAATAATGATAATAAGCTTCTTAATTTCATATGTATAAATCCTCCTGAAAAATAATTTATGGTTGATAATGATTATCAATTACTCTTTTTATATTAGTTGAGAAGGCTTTCATTGTCAACACCTAAATGATAATGATTTTCAAAGTCATTGACGGTTGTTTCATTCTTCTTTAAAATAGTAGGAGAAGGACAGAACGTGAAATGACAATTGATTTTCCTTTCCTTATGGAAGGTTCATAAGGAATAGAAAGGTTAACAAACAATGAAAACTCAAAAACAACTTATTCTGTTTATAGGAACCATTTTCTTTCTCATATTGTGTATTGGAATCAGCATTGTATACGGGTATACGGATACGTCTTGGAGAATAGCGTTTGAAGCGTTTACCAACCCCGATGGTTCGACTGAACATATTGTACTTGAGACGATCCGATTACCACGGGCACTTATTGCTGCGACAGTAGGAGCATCCCTCGCAATTTCGGGTGTCTTGATGCAGACCTTGACCAAGAATCCGTTAGCATCTCCCGGTATTTTCGGGATTAATGCCGGTGGTGCCTTTATGGTGGTAGTGGCGGTTACGTTATTTGGCGTAACCAATCTTCAATCCTTCACATGGCTGGCATTTTTAGGAGCAGGACTGGCTGCCGTCGGAGTCTATGTCATCAGCTCCGTTGGAAATAACGGGTTGACTCCCATGAAGTTGACGTTAGCAGGGGCTGCCATCACAGCGATGTTCGCTTCATTCACACAGGGATTACTTGTATTGAATGAAGCGGCTTTAGAGCAGGTATTATTCTGGCTTGCAGGATCCGTTCAAGGGCGGAACCTCGACATTTTAACCGGGGTATTCCCTTATATAGTGGCAGGCTGGATCCTTGCTCTCATGTTAGCAGGTAAAATGAATATACTTGCTATGGGAGAAGATGTTGCCAAAGGGCTGGGACTCAAAACAGCCTTGATTAAATTTATCGCCTTACTTGTGGTCGTTCTGCTCGCTGGAGGATCCGTAGCCATTGCAGGACCAATAGGATTTATTGGAATCGTCATCCCCCATCTTGCGAGAAAAATCATCGGGGTGGATCATCGCTGGCTGATCCCATACTCAGGATTGCTAGGAGCGATTTTACTATTGGCAGCTGACATTGGAGCCCGTTACATCATCATGCCCCAGGAGGTGCCGGTTGGTGTTATGACAGCCATTATTGGTGCACCATTCTTCGTGTACGTTGCAAGGAAGGGGTTTTAACCGATGAATAGATTTATGGGAAAACGCTGGCTTCAGGACCGGGTTTCTATGCTTGTTGATATATCAGCAATGAAGAAAATCATGATATTAGGCATCATCACTGTACTCGTCCTTATTATGAGTACGGGAATAGGTGATTTAAAAATAGCACCATGGAAGGTCGTAAGCGTCTTCTTTGGGGGTGGAACAAGTTTAGAACAGCTTGTTGTTACGTCGTTTCGACTTCCAAGGATTATCATTGCCTTGTTAGCCGGGATGGCATTGGCCGTTGCAGGGGGGATTTTACAGGGAATGATTCGAAATCCTTTGGCTTCTCCCGACATCATCGGGATTACTGGGGGTGCAGGAGCAGCTGTGGTCGCTTTTCTGACCGTTTTCAGCAACGATGATAATACCTTGATGGTCAGCATTAAATGGCTTCCTGTTGCTGCATTTACAGGGGCAGCAGTCATTGCCTTTTTAGTTTATTTCTTAGCATGGCGCAAAGGGGTATCTCCTGTTAGGCTTGTCTTGATTGGAATCGGAATTTCAGCTCTGACACAAGCTTTGACAACACTTCTTATGATACTCGGCCCTATTTATAGAGCAAGTCAGGCCAACATTTGGATAACGGGTACCGTGAACGGATCGGATTGGCAGGACGTATGGATCCTGCTTCCGTGGAGCTTGGTCTTTATCCTGTTAAGCTTCTTTATAACCCGACAATTAAATATTCAGGAACTTGGGGAAGAAATCGCGACAAGTGTTGGAGGGAACGTTCAGAGACAACGCTTTTTACTTCTCCTAATGTCAACGGCTCTAGTGGGTGGAGCGGTTGCCTTTGCAGGGGGGATCGGCTTTGTAGGTTTGATGGCCCCTCATATGGCAAGACGTATGGTAGGATCATCTTTTGGAGCATTACTTCCGACTGCCGCTTTTATAGGTGGAATTCTGGTGATGGTGGCAGATCTGATCGGCCGAACATTATTCTTGCCTCTGGAAGTCCCGGCTGGTGTATTTACTGCAGCGATCGGAGCACCTTATTTTATCTATCTATTATTTAAAACAAGAAATTCTTAAAGGAGTTGGCCACTAATGAGTGACATTTTACAAACGAAGGATTTAACTCTATCTTACGGGGAACGAACGATTATTGATGAACTGAATATTGACATTCCAAAAGGGGAGATTTCTGTCTTCATCGGCGGAAATGGCTGCGGTAAATCCACTCTTCTTCGTTCCATTGCCAGATTACTTAAGCCCAAACAAGGTTCGGTTCTGTTGGATGGGGAAGCAATCTCTCGTTTATCAACGAAAGAAGTCGCTCGTAAAATGGCCATTCTTCCTCAATCGCCAACGGCTCCTGAGGGATTGACCGTCCTGCAGCTGGTAAAGCAAGGTCGGTATCCTCACCAAACCTGGCTCAAGCAGTGGTCCCATAAGGATGAAGAAATTGTCCAGGACGCACTGAAGGCAACGAAGATGGAGGAACTGCAGCACCGGAAAGTGGATGAACTCTCCGGGGGGCAGAGACAGCGTGCCTGGATTGCGTTGACATTAGCGCAAGACACAGACATCATTCTGTTGGATGAACCGACTACCTATCTTGATATGACCCATCAAATTGAGATTCTTGATTTATTATTCGAACTCAACGAGAAAGAACAGCGAACCATCGTCATGGTCCTTCACGATCTGAATTTAGCCTGTCGCTATGCTCATAATATTGTCGCCATCCGTGATAAGCAAATTTATGCCCAAGGGAAGCCTGAAGATGTAATTAGCTGTGAACTCGTGAAGAATGTATTTGATATGGATTGTCAGGTGTCCCGAGATCCATTGTTCGGCACTCCGCTTTGTATCCCATTTGGTAAAGGCCGTTGCATTCTGAATGCTGTGGGTGAGACGGGATGAATGCCCTCACCCAGGAACAGTGGGACACTCTTAAGAAATATCGTTTTCATAGAGAGTGGGATCCTGCTTTTAAAGGGGAAGAAGCAAGTTCTTTCTTAAGGGAGAATGATATGAAAGATTATCTATCCGGCAGGCTTTCGTCAATCGGAACGGATGATCTTAAGGTAGCAGCTTCCTTATTCATGAAACGCTATGCTTTCATAGCAGCAATGGGTTTAATGGCGATGACGTATTGGAATAAGAAATTAAACTTCAATCCTGAAAACTTTATCCTGGTGGATGGGGAAAAGAATGGATTATGGATGCCTCAGTTTTATGTGAAAGATGCATCCGTTACTGAATTTACGTCCATGGAGGAAAAAGAGAGATTTATTCAGTCGATCTTTCACGATCATCTTAATGGAGTGATTCAGTCGTTAAAGAAAGCGACAAAGCTATCAAATCTTATACAGTGGGAAAATATCGCCGTATATGTTTTCTGGATTTTCGAGAATGATGATTTTCTTTTGACCGAAGGAATGAGAAAGCATCGTGACGAACAATTCCGCCAGCTGCTTTCCGATGAAAACAGTCAATGGTTCGGACGGTATCACAAAAATCCATTGGCACGTTACTATAGTGGAAAAGTAAATGTAGAAGGTGTAACGGAAAACGTTCGTGTTCGTAAAACGTGCTGCTTCTCCTATAGACTGGAAAATGGGGAGCGGTATCGCTGTAAAACATGTCCACAAACCTGTCGATTGAAAAGGACATAGCTCTCCAAGGAGGTTTATGATAATGAAGGAATTTCCCGAACAATTTGAGGCATTGTTAGAAAAGTACACTGAGCTATTAGTAGGTGAGACCGATTCGGACAAGAAAGAAATGGTCACTCGATACGCTCTTTACTCATTCATTGCGAAAAATATGCCTGCACTTGTGAAGCATTGGAATGCGTTATATCCTGAAGGCAAGGATGAGATGAAACGAATCGTGGGTGAGATCAAAGAGATGAATGAAGCTCATCGCGCGGAAATGAATGAGAAAAAGAAGGAAGAGTAAGTATTTGGATTGAAAAGTACCCTTTTGAAGAGGGTACTTTTTTTATGGGGAAGACGAGGCTTTACCTTTCCTCTTCAGATAAAAAAAGGCAGACCCGAGTCTGCCTCCAATTATTGGACCTGCCCGCCATATCCATAAGGAAATTGAGAAGAGTATTGCTGGTGCTGCTGATAGGATTGTTGAATCTTTTGACTGTCGGCAGCTTCAAGCTTGTACCAGCCTTTTCGGAACATTTCATTGTATAGCTCGCGTTGAGCATTTTGTGTTTCATTAAAAATCGTGAGCAGATCCTGATATAGAGCTTGATGACTCGCTTCGTTAAGAGCTGTACAGTAAGAAGCAGTCATGTACTTCTCGTGGGACAGCACATCCGTTATAAAGTCTCGATCATTCATCTGTGGTGTTTCAGGTACTTGTGTTTGCGCATTTTGGATTTTTTGCTGATTCTGTTGATTCATGTATGGGGACTCCTTTCTACATCATGTTTTGGTTTTGATTAGTCGTATTCAAATGTGCAAGTAGTTGTTGGTAGTGACGTTGATGCATCTGTCCGCATTTATCCAACTCAGCTTTAATCTCAGTATCCTGGCAATGAGCTGCTGCAAAATGGCACTTCTTCATGGCATTAAGATTCCATGCAAGCATGTCATTTAAATATAAAGAATCCTTCGTTGTAAGCATTTGCGGTGGTTCCGTATAGGCTTGTGGCTGGCTTCCTTGTTGAGGTTGTTGTTGCATATTCTTTTCCTCCTTTTCAATCTTTGAATACCCTTTCTTTGTTTGACCGATAGGTAATATTACCCTGTATACGACCCCATAAGAAAGTTTTATAATCATAGGGCAAAGGTTATTTTTCCTAATGCTCAACATGATTATTCACGTGTTTACAAATTTCGATAATATTCTACTAAGAAAGTATTGAAAGTATATTCAAAACGTTTAAAAGGTGATAAAATGTTGGTAAGTATATAATAGTATGAACTTTTTCTTTTTTGGCAATAAAGAAAACGGTTTCATAGTATGATATATATGTTTTTTCAGGGGGTAAGCAACATGGAGCAAGCAATGCGTAATTTCTTTTTATTCCTTTCAAAAAATAAGCCGATGACGAAACTGGCTAAGAAATATGGCCTACGTTTTGGAGCCGGCCGATTCGTTGCAGGATCTTCCATTCTGCAGGCAGTTGAGGTTATTCGTGAACTGAATAGTCAGAATCTTGTTGTAACGATCGACTATTTAGGTGAGTTTGTGGACAATGAACGAGAAGCAAACGAAATGGCCCTGGAATGTGTAGAGGCTATTCGTGCGATCGGGAAAGAAAAGCTGAAATCTCAATTATCCCTGAAGATGACATCAATGGGGCTGGATATTTCCGAAGAGATTGTCATGAAGAATATGAGGTTGATTCTTGATGAAGCAACCAAACAAAATGTATTTGTGACCATTGATATGGAAGACTATTCCCGCTGTGGAAAGACCATTGATATCTTCAAGCGGTTAAAGTCTGAGTATGATAATATCGGCACGGTAATACAAGCCTATTTATATAGAACAGAAAAGGATATGGATGATCTGAATGCGTATTCCCCCAACCTGCGTCTAGTTAAAGGGGCCTATAAAGAATCACATGAAGTTGCGTTTCCTGAGAAGAAGGATGTAGACGATAATTTCAAAAAAATCATTAAAACTCATCTGTTGAACGGCAATTATACGGCTATTGCCACTCACGATGATGAGATGATCGAATATACGAAGAGACTCGTGGAAGAGTATAACATTCCTCGTGATCAATTTGAATTTCAAATGCTTTTTGGCATTCGTGTAGAGCGCCAGCATGAACTGGTCAAAGAAGGCTATAAAATGCGCGTATACGTTCCATACGGTACGGATTGGTACGGATACTTCATGAGAAGACTTGCTGAAAGACCGGCAAATGTCGCCTTTGTTCTAAAAGGGGTCATAAAGAAATAATAATAGAAGATAGTATTAAGACTCTATGGATGTTCATGGAGTCTTATTTGTATATTTTAATCATGGAAAGGAGGCTAAGGAACAATGATAATTGTCCCGTTTGGAGTGGAAGGAAAGTATTTTAAGAAAATGATCAAGCTTTATTGCCAGCTCTTTGAGGTGGATCCTGCCGGCATGGAACAACAGTTTAAACGTCATTCTACGTACCCGCAGTTTGAAGGGTACCTGGCTATTGTGGGTGATGAAGTCGCAGGGTACGTATATGGATATTCTTCTGAAAAAGGGCAATATTATCACGAGCTCTTATCCCGGCATCTACACCGGAATCGTGAATGGATGGAGAATTGCATGGAGCTGGTCGAACTTGGCGTTCATCCCGATTACAGAGGAAAAGGTATTGCTAAACGACTGATGGGAATATTATTGCAGAATAGAAGAGAAGAAAGAGCAGTACTTACCACCCGCAAGGATAATCAATCAGCCATTGACTTTTATCATTCCCAAGACTGGAAAACCCTTCGTGATGGTTTCTTTCCGAATGTCCCACATGAATATATCATCATGGGGAAAACTTTAAGCAGAAAAGACAGGAGTCGTTGATTTCCGCTCAACTTCTGAACAGGATGAGGGAAATGGAGTTCATCCCGCTCATATTTTTATAAGTTTTGATCCGTAGGGTCACAGGCAAGGCTTTTTAATTGTTACGTTATTCACAATATTATATAATAAATGAGAATAATCTTCATGAAATAAGAGGCGATAAAATGGAAATTACCATTGATAACTTGACTTTACTGCTTGGCCTCTTGCTTTTAGTCGGTGTCATTACCGCAAAGTTCTCCACACGATTAGGCGTTCCCTCACTAATACTATTTATCATCGTAGGCATGGTATTGAATACATATTTCTTCTTCGATAATGCTCCAATGACACAATTTATCGGAACACTTGCTTTAATCATCATCCTGTTTGAAGGTGGGCTTCAGACGAAATGGAGCAATGTGAAAAGTGTCTATAAACCTTCATTATCACTGGCAACCATTGGAGTCATTGTGACCACACTTTCGATTGGAGTGGCAGCAAAATTCATTCTGGACGTAAGCTGGCTGGAAGGGATGTTATTTGGGGCTATCGTTGGTTCAACGGACGCTGCAGCGGTTTTCTCCGTTTTAGGGAACAAAAACATCAAACCGAAAATCTCTTCTACACTGGAAGCAGAATCAGGCAGTAACGACCCTATGGCAATCTTTTTGACGGTAGCTTTTTTGCAATTGATCCAATTTCCCGGATTAAATCCTGCTACCTTGATTTTAAGCTTTTTTTGGCAAATGGGCATGGGACTTGTACTTGGACTGGCTCTGGGATGGGCATCTGTATGGATCATCAATCGGATCAATCTTGATTCATCTGGATTATACCCGGTTCTGTCCATTTCACTGGCTATCTTTACATACGCCTTTACGAGCATACTTGAAGCGAGCGGTCTATTAGCTGTCTATATCATGGCGATCGTAGTCGGAAATCAGGAATTGACCTATCGTCATTCGATTGTCCGCTTTAATGAAGGATTCGCCTGGATGATGCAAATCGTCATGTTTATCCTGCTGGGTTTATTAGTTTTCCCTCAGCATTTGCCAAGCATTGCGTGGCAAGGAATTGTCCTCTCGATTCTATTGATTGTAGTAGCGAGACCACTGGGAGTCTATTTAAGCCTTGCTCTGGCAAAGAACTTTACGGTAAAGGAAAAGTTCTTCATCTCATGGGCAGGTTTGAAAGGCGCGGTACCAATCGTATTGGCAACGTATCCAATGGTAGCCAATATCGAAAACAATGAAGTCATCTTCAACGTCGTATTTTTCGTTGTTCTTCTATCCGCTCTGATTCAAGGAACGACCATTTCACCTTTAGCCAACTACCTTAAGCTTGCCGGAGAGGAAAAACCTCCTATAGCTCACAGCATAGAACTCGTTTCAATCGGTAAAACAAACAATGAAATGCTCGAAATCTTAATTAACGACGATGCCTATATTACAAACAAGGCGATCAAGGACATCAATCTCCCCGAGAAAACATTGATTTCAGCAGTCATTCGAAATAATGAATTGATCACTCCAATGGGAGACACCGTCATTAATGCAGGCGATACACTCTATGTGCTTGCAAATAAGACTCAGAGAAAACGAATCAATGAGCTCTTGAATTCTAAAGGGGGATTAAGTTCCACTTAACCAATGGAACTATTATCCCTGTCCTTTTTTAGGTGATGGAGGTGGACACGAGTCCCTTCATACAAGATGAGAAACAATTTTTCAATAATCTCCAAATAAAAAAGCAATCTTCCACGTGGAAGATTGCTTTTTTATTATTGATTAATCAGCAGATACGGCTGCTTTACCCATTGATCTTCTCTCAAAGAGCTGTTCGAAAATGGGGAAGCTATATTGAACCACGAATCCTAATAGGAGTGTAACAATGATTGTACCGATTCCGATATCACCCTTAAACAGGAATGCCAGGGAAAGAGCAAATCCTTCACTGATGATACGGGAATTACGAAGATTTAATCCGAAACGCGTATGGATAGCCACCATAAGTGTATCCATCGGGCTTGCCGGGAATTTAGCCTGCAAGTAAATCGCAATTCCTAGTCCCATTGTCAAAATCCCTGAAGCAAGGGTTAACACCTGGTTCATCAGCATCTCAGGCGCATAATTATTAAAGACAACCAGTAACCAAAAATCAATCAAAAGACCAATCACTAGAATGGAGCCCGCCGCCAGTACATCAGGCTTTTTCTTCATAATAAGAGCATTAAGGCCGATCAATACAATCCCATTTATGAAAACAGCGGTTCCAACCGTAATCCCAAACATATTCGATTCCCCAACGGCGAGGGCATCCCAGGCAGATGCACCCAAACCGGATTTAATAATCAAGGCAACCCCCATCGTCAAAATAAAAAGTCCAATTGTAAAAAACAAAAGTCTGCGCTTCATTATATAGTCTCCTTCTCTGTAAACGTTATCATTACTGTACTTTAAAAAACAGACGAGCTACCTTAGTGGTGTTGATAAAGTAGGAGGTCTGACAACTTCAAATTTATATTCTTAGTTTACTGTAAAAGCGGGGACAAGGCAAAGTTAATTTTTGTATGGGTGGGGAAAAGATTGGGGGAGAGTGGTTGGGGGTATTAGTGTGTGCGCTGTTAGCGAAATATGTCGAACGGTCTATATATTGAAAATACGGTTGATAAAATAAAACATCGGTTGATGAATCCGGATAACGGTTGATAAATCCAAACCACGGTTGATAAATTTACCAAAATCCTATAAATCCTCTTGAAACGTTAATCACGCACGCCCACACCATTAACTCCACGCAAAAAAAGCACCCGATCAACAAAATCAGGCGCTCTTTCTTCATCCCATACTATGGTTGCTTCTTAAATTGATTGTTTTGACTGTTTCTTTTCCCTCCGCCGTCCATATCAACGGTAGGACCAGCGTCACCCTTCACACTTGCCGCACTTACTCCAGCCTTTGAAGGATTTTTCTTATGCTTTGCCATATCGAACACCTCCATTACTAAGTTTCCCTTATCCACAAAGAATTATGAAAAAGTAGGTCCGTCCCTCAAAAAAGTGTTAGCAAATGAACAGCTTGTTTCATATATAGTAGTAGGGAAGAATTTCTTCCAAACCTTTTAACACGAATACAGGTGTATTTGAATATTTTAATCTGGACGAGGGCCTATATACTTACTCAGAAAACAAAAGTGAATTTTTTGTAAATTTATGATTTTTTAACCGTTTAAATATTGCGATATTTTAGAAAATCAGATATATTAGATGTAACAGGAACTCATTCGAGTCTTTTTTTTGAGTAAAAAATGAATGAGTATTCATTCAAAAAGTGTAAAAGGGGGAAATACCATTGGTTCGTAGAATTCAGAAAGCCGCAGTGTTAGGATCAGGAGTCATGGGTTCAGGAATTGCCGCTCATCTTGCAAATATCGGCATCCCGACAATGTTATTAGATATCGTACCAAGAGAATTAACCGACGAACACAAAGCAAAGGGACTGACGGAAGAGAGCAAGGCGTTTCGTAATCAATTTAGTGAAAACGCTTTAAAAAAGCTCTTCAAACAAAAACCGGCGCCATTGACATCAAAGCAAAACGCTTCACTTATTACAGCAGGCAACTTCGAGGATAATCTTCAGGATATCGGGGATTGTGACTGGGTGATTGAAGTAGTCGTTGAGAATTTAGATATCAAGAAGAAAGTGTTCGAACAAGTGGAACGCTATCGAAAACCTGGTAGCATCATCAGTTCAAATACATCCGGAATTTCAATCGAGGCCATGTCAGAAGGACGAAGCGATGATTTCCAAAAGAATTTCTTAGGCACGCATTTCTTCAATCCGCCTCGTTACTTAAAGCTTCTTGAAGTGATCGCGACGAAAAAGACGGATCCGGAAGTAGTCAGTTTCATGAAGACATTTGGTGAAGACATTCTTGGTAAGGGTGTCGTGATGGCGAAGGATACGCCGAACTTCATCGCAAACCGCATCGGAACGTATGGATTGCTCATCACTGTTCAAGAAATGCTGAAAGGCGGATACTCTGTAGGAGAAGTTGATTCCATCACGGGACCAACGATTGGAAGACCGAAAAGTGCCACTTTCCGTACACTTGATGTGGTCGGACTTGATACATTCGCACATGTAGCGAAGAATGTATACGATCAGGTAGAGGGTGAAGAGCAAAAGGTGTTTGAAGTACCGGCCTTCATGCAGAAGATGCTTGAAAACGGCTGGCTCGGAAGCAAGAGCGGACAGGGATTTTTTCTGAAACAAGGAAAAGAAATCCTGGAGCTTAATCCTGAAACGCTGGATTATCAGCCACGTCAAAAGCTTAAAACTGCTTCACTTGAAATGGCGAAAAATGAAAAGGGCTTAAAAAATAAAATAAAATCACTTGTATATGCGAAAGATCAAGCAGGCACGCTCCTATGGAATATCGTTTCCCCTGTCTTAATCTATTCAGCCCAGCTGCATGGTGAAATCGCTGATGATATCGTCGGCATCGACCAGGCAATGAAGTGGGGCTTCGGATGGGAAATGGGTCCATTTGAAACATGGGATGCGATCGGAGTTGAAAAGTCTGTAACCCGTATGAAGGAAGAAGGCTTCAAGGTACCCGAGTGGGTGGAAACCATGCTCGCTGAAGGTCACTCCACTTTCTATAAAGAAGAAAATGGTGAGCGTTACTTCTATCACGATGGAGACTACCAACTTGTAGAGCGAAATCCTAAAGTAATCGACTTAAAGGCGCTTAAGACGCAAGGAAAGCTGATCAAAAAGAATTCCGGAGCAAGCTTAATTGATATCGGTGATGGAATCGCGCTTCTTGAATTCCATTCTCCTAATAACGCCATTGGAATGGATATTACGCAAATGATCAATTTTGCAGTTGATGAAGTAGAGAAGAATTATAAAGGACTCGTCATCGGAAATCAGGGCAAGAACTTCTGTGTTGGAGCGAACCTTGCCATGATCCTCATGGAAGCGCAGGATGACAACGTCTTTGAAATCGATATGGTCGTCCGACACTTCCAGCAGGCGATGATGAAGATTAAATATTCATCCAAGCCAGTTGTAGCTGCTCCATTCGGCATGACATTAGGCGGAGGAAGCGAGGTCTGCTTACCGGCTGCACACATCCAGGCGTCCATGGAAACGTACATGGGATTAGTGGAAGTAGGAGTCGGATTGATACCGGGCGGAGGCGGAAACAAAGAGCTTTATATGAAGCACTTAGCCAACCTTCCAAATGGAGTGGAATTCGATCTTCAAAAAGTGGCCAATAAAGTATTCGAATCGATTGCTATGGCGAAGGTTTCCACTTCCGGTGATGAAGCAAGGGACAATAACTTCTTAAATAAAGCGGATGGAGTCAGTGTAAACAATGATCATCTGTTATACGATGCAAAACAGGCTGCACTAAGCCTATATGAAGGTGGATACTCAGCACCGATCCGTAAGAAGGTACCTGTAGTAGGTGAAACAGGATATGCTACTCTTCTTCTTGGAGCTCAATCCATGCTCCAATCAGGCTTTATTTCTGAACATGATCTGATGATTGCGAAAAAGCTTGCTTACGTGATCGCAGGCGGAAAAGTACCATACGGCACGGAAGTAGACGAACAATACCTGTTGGATCTTGAAAGAGAAGCATTCCTGAGTCTTGTTGCACAGCCGAAATCACAGCAAAGAATGCAGCACATGCTTGTAAAAGGAAAACCATTACGCAATTAATCAGCGTTTATACCATATTAGAAAGCGGGGGAATTTCATGCGCGAAGCAGTCATTGTTGCTGGTGCAAGAACACCAGTCGGAAAATCAAGAAAAGGATCATTAGCACAGGTGCGACCAGATGATCTTGGGGCACTTGTAGTTAAAGAAACCCTCAAACGTGCAGGAAACTATGAAGGCAATATCGATGACTTGATCATCGGATGCGCGATGCCTGAAGCAGAACAAGGATTAAACATGGCAAGAAATATCGGTGGTCTTGCGGGCCTGCCTGATTCAGTACCGGCAATCACGATTAACCGTTATTGTTCATCCGGATTGCAATCCATTGCTTATGCTGCAGAAAAAATCATGCTCGGGCACTCAGATACAGCGATTGCAGGTGGAGCTGAATCCATGAGTCTTGTTCCCATGATGGGTCACGTAGTCCGTCCAAATGCCAAGCTTGCAGAAAATGCGCCTCAATACTATATGAGTATGGGACATACAGCTGAGCAGGTGGCAAGAAAGTTCGGCGTATCCCGTGAAGATCAGGATGCATTTGCGGTAAGAAGCCACCAAAAAGCGGCAAAAGCGATCGCTGAAGGGAAATTCGACGATGAAATCGTACCGGTTGATGTTCTTCATCGTTCAGTAAGCAATGAAAATAAATTGGTTGAGAAATCATTCCAATTTTCAAAAGACGAAGGTGTACGTGCTGAAACAAGCTCAGAAGTTCTGGCTAAGTTACGCCCTGCCTTCAATGTAAAGGGGTCTGTAACAGCTGGGAACTCTTCGCAAACGAGTGACGGCGCGGCAGCTGTCATGGTGATGGATCGTGAAAAAGCCGGAACCCTTGGTCTTCGGCCTATGGCGAAATTCAGAAGTTTTGCCGTAGCGGGAGTGCCACCGGAAATCATGGGAATCGGTCCAGTCGAAGCAATTCCACGGGCATTGAAAATGGCAGGGTTGGAGCTTTCAGATATCGGACTTTTTGAGCTGAACGAAGCATTCGCTTCTCAATCCATCCAAGTCATTCGTCAGCTGGGAATAGATGAAGAAAAAGTGAACGTAAACGGTGGAGCCATCGCTCTTGGTCATCCACTGGGCTGTACAGGTGCGAAGCTGACCCTTTCACTCGTACATGAAATGAAACGCAGAAACCAGCAATTCGGTATCGTCACCATGTGTATCGGCGGCGGAATGGGTGCAGCCGGCGTCTTTGAATTAATAGGTTAATAGGAGGGACGGACCTCGAATGCCGAGGCCCCCTGCTCCTTCAAAATAATAATTTTTAGGGGGATTCGAAATGGCGAATCAAACAGAAAAGCTGATCAAGGGTGGAAGTTTTTTAATTGAAGATGTAAGCTGTGAGCAAGTTTTCACACCGGAGGAATACTCTGATGAACAAAAAATGATTGCCAAAACTACCGAGGATTATGTGTTAAATGAAGTGGTACCTGTCATCGATAATCTTGAGAACCATGAATTTGACCACTCTGTCCGCCTGTTAAAAGAAGCGGGGGATCTTGGACTTCTGGGTGCAGATGTTCCTGAAGAGTACGGCGGTCTGGGATTGGATAAAGTGAGCTCGGCACTGATTGCTGAAAAAATGTCCCGCGCAGGTGGATTTTCCATTTCTCACGGTGCACACGTTGGAATCGGGTCACTGCCAATCGTTCTATTTGGTAACGAAGAGCAAAAGCAAAAATACCTTCCTCCACTGGCGACTGGTGAGAAACTGGCAGCCTACGCATTAACAGAGCCTGGTTCAGGTTCAGATGCCCTGGGGGCTAAAACGACAGCTAAATTGAATGCAGAAGGTACTCACTACATTTTAAATGGTGAGAAGCAGTGGATCACGAACTCTGCATTTGCTGATGTATTCGTTGTGTACGCAAAAATCGATGGGGAGCATTTCTCGGCGTTTATCGTAGAAAAAGAATTCCCTGGTGTTTCCACTGGTCCTGAAGAGAAGAAAATGGGTATCAAAAGCTCATCCACCCGTACATTAATCTTGGAAGATGCTGAAATTCCTGTTGAAAACCTTCTTGGAGATAGCGGGAAGGGTCATATCATTGCCTTCAACATTTTAAACATCGGCCGTTACAAATTAGGGGTAGGTGCTGTCGGAGCGAGTAAACGTGCATTAGAGGTAACGGTACAATACACGAATCAACGTCAGCAATTCAAAACGCCAATTTCTGCTTTCAACCTGACAAAAGAAAAACTGGCAACAATGGCGTCTAAATTATACGCAGCAGAGAGCTCTGTTTACCGTACAGTAGGATTGTTCGAGGATCGTATGAGCAAGCTTACGGATGAGGAAGTGAAAAACGGCACTGAAGTGGCAAAATCGATTGCAGAATATGCGATTGAGTGTTCACTGAATAAATTCTTCGCAACAGAAGTACTGGATTATGTAGTCGATGAAGGTGTTCAACTTCACGGAGGATACGGTTTCATGCAGGAATACGAAATTGAAAGAATGTACCGTGATTCCCGTATCAACCGTATTTTTGAAGGAACAAACGAAATCAACCGCCTTCTGGTTCCTGGCACGTACCTTCGTAAAGCAATGAAAGGTGAACTTCCATTACTTCAAAAAGCACAAGCCCTTCAAGAGGAATTGATGATGCTTATGCCTGAAGAAGTAGGAGATGAGCCACTTGCCCAGGAAAAATACCTTGTGAAAAACGCGAAGAAAATCGGCTTGATGCTATCTGGTTTAGCGGCTCAAAAATTCGGTAAAGCTCTTGAAAAAGAGCAGGAAATCCTTGTGAACATTGCCGATATCGTTTCAAACGCATACGCGATGGAGTCCGTTGTTCTTAGAACAGAAAAAGCGATTCAAAAAGGTGGAGTAGAGAAAGCTCAACAAAAACTTCTCTACACACAAATCTTCTGTCAAGAAGCATTCAACGAAATCGAACAGCATGCAAAAGAAACACTGGTAGCAACTGAAACGGGTGACACACTGCGCATGATGCTGTCAGCACTTCGTAAATTCACCCGCCACACTCCGATTAACGTGATCGCAGTCAAACGTGCTGCATCAGAAAAACTGATCGACGCAGAAAAATATACAGTTTAATTGAGTAGTTTAAGGGACGGACCTCTGAGTGGAGGTCCGTCCCTTTGTGTTTGAATTAAACCTCCCAACTTGACATCCCAATCTCTTTAAATTATTATATGTTTAAACATTTAAACGTTTAAGTGTTTAAACATTAAAGTTAAGGTGGTAATCATATATGAATAAAACAGTTTTAATTACAGGGGCTTCAAGTGGCATCGGCTTGCACTTTGGTCATAAATTTGCAGGTTCAGGCCATGATGTGATTCTCGTGGCAAGAAGTGAGGAAAAACTCCGTACTCTATCAAAAGAAATAGAAAATAAGTACGGAGTGAAATCATATGTCATACCATCAGACCTTTCCAAACCAGGAGCATCTGAAACGTTATATGAGGAAGTGAAAGCAAAAGGGATCCAGGTTGATATCCTTATCAATAATGCAGGATTCGGCTTGTTTGGTGAGTTCGAACAAACAGTGCTCTCAAAAGAACTGGACATGATACAAGTAAATATCACTGCCCTTACAGAACTAAGTAAGCATTTTGGAAAAGAAATGGTGGGCAGAAATAGTGGACAAATCCTAAATGTAGCATCAACGGCCGCATTCCAGCCTGGTCCATTAATGGCCGTTTACTATGCAACAAAAGCGTATGTCCTTTCATTCTCAGAAGCTCTGGCAAACGAATGGGGACCACACGGAGTGAAAGTGACCGCTTTGTGCCCCGGGGCTACCAAAACGGGATTCAGCGATGCAGCTGACCTGCAGTCTTCAAAACTATTTCAGTCTGGTGTGATGAGTGTGGAAGAAGTGGTAGAAGAGGGGTATAACCAAATGATGACGAAGAACAAAACCGTTATCATCCCAGGTTTTAAAAACAGATTGCTGACTCAGTCCATTCGTATTATGCCGAGGAAAATGGTCACAAATATTGTTCGTAAAGTACAAGAACGGGTATAATTGAATGTGAATGAGTTTGAAGGGAGAAGACTATGGGTCAAAAAGCAATCGATACATTTCGTGCTTGCATTCCATTATTTCAAGCACTGAGTGATCCTTATCGTCAGGACATAATATTACTTCTTGCCGAACAAGAACCTCTTACGGTCAATCAAATTACTGAAAATCTAACGTTATCTCGCCCTGCTGTTTCTCACCATTTAAAGATCCTGAGAGACCAGCAATTAGTGTCATTAGAGCAAAAGGGGACGCAGCGTTTTTATTCTCTTGAACTGGATAATGCAACCGTCCTTCTGAAGGAACTGGTTGAGACGGTTGAAAAACAATGTGAGTAATGTTTCACAAAAGAAGGATAATAATGAATATTGTCGAATGTAGAGATAGATTCGTGCAATACAGAATGCTGGATGGAGCCTTGCTTCATCCAGATCATAATGAAAGGTGGTGGAATGATGTCGTTGACTTTTTATTCTTATCCAAAGTGTAGTACGTGCCGCAAAGCAAAGAAGTGGCTGGAAGATCAAGATATAGCATTGAATGAAATACATATTGCCGAAAATCCACCGTCGAAAGACGAGCTTAATAGCCTATATGAAAAGAGTGATTTACCTCTTAAAAAGTTCTTCAATACAAGCGGTAAAAAGTATCGTGAACTAGGCTTGAAAGATAAAGTGAACTCAGCTTCTGATGAGGAATTATTAGAAATCCTTTCCACAGACGGAATGCTGATCAAGCGTCCAATCACAACGGATGGAAACAAGGTGACTGTTGGTTTCAAAGAAGAGACCTTTGAAGAAACCTGGAAGTAAAAAGAGGTCTATGATTACCAAATCATGGACAATGAAAAAGTTTCATTATTCACGCTTAGTTTTCTTGCTTTTTCAATGAAAAGTGTGTCAATATTAGGTTGTATAACTAGCATTTGGAGGGATAGAGAATGAGTACACCGAAAGAACTTCGTTATTCAGAAGAACATGAGTGGGTCAAGGTTGAAGGGGAAAATGTACGCGTAGGAATCACATCATTTGCACAATCTGAACTGGGCGATATCGTATTCGTTGAATTACCAGAGGTTGGAGATGAGATCAAAGCGGACGAGCCATTCGGTAGTGTTGAATCGGTTAAAACCGTTTCTGAGCTATATGCACCTGTATCGGGTAAGGTGGTAGAAGTGAATGAAGAGCTATCTGATAGCCCTGAATTCGTGAACGAATCTCCTTATGAAAAAGCATGGATGATCGTAGTTGAACCTTCGGATGCTGGAGAAGTAGACAAGCTTATGACAGCTGAACAGTATGACGAAATGATTAATGAAGGATAATTTCTTCAGAAGCACCTTGAGTATTTCTCAAGGTGTTTTGTTTTTTATTTTGGGTACCATATGAGTAGACGTTTTTTCACAAAGAAAGGATGAACACAAATGGTGCTTGAGCCTAAGAAATTAGATGTAACCAATAGAGTGACAGGAAAACTTAAAGATGGAGAAGTAGAACTATATTTGGATAATCAGCCGATCGGCAGAATGGCTTTGCCTCTTGACGGAATAACTATGGAGCCGAACTTTGAAGCAAAAGAAAATAAAATTTATCAAAGCTACACTTCCACTGAAGGCGATCAAGCAAGATACACCGATTGTGATGAGGGTGGCTGGTGTTAGAGAGGCTCGTGGTGCCAGATTCATTAATGAATCTGGCACCATTCGTATAAATAGATGGTTAAGGCAAACCACTTGCACTTTTTTTTATAAACATGAGAAAATATAAGTAGAAAGTGGACATCATCTCTTGTTATTTGAATATACTATCGTAATCTTATTTATGAAAGATAAGGTGATGATCATGATGGAACTTGACGAAAAAGTAATCATTGTCGAAGGAACAACGGACAAACGAAAAGTAAGAGATATCATTAAAGAACCGATTGAAATTATTTGCACAAACGGGACCATTAGCGTTACGAAAATGGACGAACTCATTGATGCTTTATTGGAAAGGGATGTCTATATATTAGTAGATGCTGATGATGCAGGTGAAAAACTTCGTAAGCAATTTAAACGTGAGTTTCCTGAAGCTGAACATTTGTATATTGATCGTATGTACAAGGAAGTGGCCGCAGCCCCGGAGTATCACCTCGCGTCTGTTCTTATTGGAGCCAATATAGACGTTCATAAAGAATTTCTAGGAAAAAGGATGATCTAGTTTTGATTGAGGTAAGTAGTACCGAAACTTTAAAACAAACGATTGAAGACCATGCGTTCGAAGCTGTTTATCTTTATACACCGATGTGTGGTACCTGTCAGGTTGCAAGCAAGATGATTGACGTAGTGGAGAAGCTTCCACAATCCTTTCATTTTTCGAAGGCCAACTTGAATTACTTGCCCCAATTTGCAGAAGAGCAATCCATCGAAAGTGTACCCTGCCTACTTTTATTTAAGGATGGCGTCGAACAGGAAAGGATTTATGCCTTTCAATCCGTACCATTTTTATATGAAACCCTAAACAAGACCGCGGATAGTTAGAGGGATAAGAGACCTTTAAGGAGAAGGTCTTTTTTATTTGTCTGAATGCCCCTGTTTCCCTATGAAATCCAATTATAGAGCGATTTTTCTTTCTACAAACGAAGACATATTTCTCGGGAAATGTTGCGAATGGCATCATATTTTGACTAGACATCATCCAAATTCTTACTGTTCGACAAATAAGATGGACCGGTTCAAAACATGTCGAGAAAGTATTGAAGGGGAAAATACCTAAAAGTGGAATTGTTATCATATAGAAGTTTCACTGGGAGGGTACTCATGCGAATATATTTAGAGGGATTAGTAGATCAGTGTCATTCAAGATATCACTTACGACTCTTATTTCCAGACACCCCATTTATTCTTCATTTTGATTGTGGAAGTGACGTATACGGCATTATTATTTCGAGTAAGAGGTGCGCTGTATTAGACGATTTAAGTGGTGACGCTCATTTCGTCATTGAAGGGATGGAGGAAACAGTTGTTTCTCTACTTACGGGGGAAGAGCGGTTGTCTCAACTGATTGAGGATGGAGCCCTGGAAATAAGGGGAGGATATCGTCCGCTATTATTTGTGGAGTCGGTCCTTTGGCTTACGAGATCCAGAGAAAAAGAGCCGGTTGAAGTTTAAACATTTTGCAGAAATAATAATTGACACACTCTATATCCGGTGATAGAATCTCTCTTGTAGCAAATTTTCAGAGTCTTTAACTATTCCAAATAATTAAATAATGTACTTTACTCTTATTAAGAGAGGTGGAGGGACGTGCCCTATGAAGCCCGGCAACCGTCGATGAAAATTGAAATGGTGCCAATTCACTCAAAGCATTTGCTTTGAAAGATGAGAGAAAGGATAGTCCTATATGATTATGCCTTTCTGCTTATCGCAGGAAGGCATTTTTTATTACTTCAGAAAAAGAAGCAATAAACATTAGGTAAATACAACTATAATTCTGATTAAACAGGTCGTTTTACTCCGAAAGAAGGTGGAATACAACATGATTACCATTTCAGATGTGAAAAAAATATATCAATCCAAATCGGGTCCGATTTCAGCCGTTGATGGCGTCAATATGGAGATTGCCCAAGGAGAAATTTTTGGAGTGATTGGCTATAGTGGAGCAGGTAAGAGTACATTGATCCGCATGCTTAATGGTCTTGAAGTTCCTACAGATGGAATAGTTGACGTGAATGGTCAAATCGTTTCCAAAGTAAAGGGTAAAAAGCTTCGGGAAGCAAGACAGTCAATAGGGATGATTTTTCAACACTTTAATCTCCTCTGGTCTCGTACTGTATTAGAAAATATCCAGTTCCCATTAGAAATTGCTGGAGTATCGAAGAAAGAGAGAGTCCAAAGGGCAAATGAATTATTGAAGCTTGTAGGCTTGGAAGGCAGAGGCGATGCCTATCCGTCTCAACTGAGCGGCGGACAGAAACAACGAGTGGGGATTGCAAGATCCCTTGCTAACAATCCCAATGTCCTTCTATGTGATGAAGCTACTTCCGCTTTAGATCCACAAACAACCGATTCCATCCTTGATTTATTGGTGGATATTAATAAACGCTTAGGGCTGACGATTGTCCTGATCACTCATGAAATGCACGTGATTCAAAAGATCTGTCACCGTGTTGCAGTCATGGAACAGGGAAAAGTCGTGGAACTCGGGGATGTATTGGAAGTGTTCCGAAATCCACAAGAGCAAGTGACAAAGCGTTTCGTAAGAGAAGTCTCACAAGTAAAGGAAACCGGTGAAACCATTGATCACCTATTGACGCAATATCCTAATGGAAAAGTGATGAAATTTACTTTTGTAGGTGAATCAACCGAGCAGCCGCTCATTACCGCTCTGATAAGAAAGTTTGACTTAGACGTAAACATCCTTCAAGGACAAATCTCCCAAACCCAAAAAGGTGCCTATGGAACGTTATTTGTTCACCTTGAGGGGGAGGAACAAACCATTAAGGAAGCATTGGCGTTTGTCCAAACGCAACTGGTTCAAGTGGAGGTGTTGAGAGGATGATTGAAAATTTATTTCCGAATGTAGATTGGGAGAAGATGTGGGAAGCAACCCTCGAAACCCTGTATATGACCGGGATGTCTGTATTGATTACCTTTGTACTCGGAATGATCCTTGGGATTTTGCTCTTCCTTACTTCTAAGGAAAATCTATGGGATAACAAACTGACATATACGATTACAAGTGCAGTCGTAAATGTGTTCAGATCAATTCCATTCATTATTTTGATCGTGTTGTTAATTCCGTTCACCAAGTTTTTATTGGATACAATCCGTGGAGCGAATGCAGCTCTGCCGGCACTGATCATCGGAGCTGCTCCGTTTTACGCTCGCATGGTAGAAATTGCTTTAAGAGAAGTGAACAAAGGCGTCATCGAAGCTGCTAAAGCGATGGGGGCGAAGACTAGCACAATAATATGGAAAGTATTGATACCAGAATCCATGCCGGCTTTGATTTCGGGGATTACGGTGACAGCCATCGCCCTTGTTGGATACACGGCAATGGCCGGGGTCATCGGAGCAGGTGGACTTGGCAACTTAGCATATTTAGATGGCTTCCAACGAAGCAGGGAAGACGTGACGATCGCCGCGACCATTATGATTTTACTCATTGTGTTTGCGATTCAGATACTGGGTGATTTTTTTACAAATAAATTAGATAAACGATAAAAGGAGAGAAATAAAATGAAAAAATGGGTAGCAGGAGTTATAGCAGCAACAAGTATTTTTGGCTTGGCAGCATGTGGGAGTGGTTCAGGTTCGGGAAATGACGAAAAGGAATTGGTAGTAGGTGCTTCTAATATTCCACACGCTGAAATCCTTGAACAAGTAAAGCCTGTCTTAGAAGAAAAAGGGATCGACTTGCAAATTGAAACGTATCAAGACTATATCCTCCCAAATAAAGACTTGGACAATGGGGATATTGATGCAAACTATTTCCAAACCACACCTTATATGGACTTGCAAATGAAGGAAAATGAATATGATTTTGTCAATGCAGGCGGAATTCATATTGAGCCGATCGGTGTTTATTCTAAAAAATATAAATCTCTCGAGGAGCTTCCTGAAGGCGCTACGATCCTAATGAGTAACTCTGTATCGGATCACGGACGTATCCTTACATTATTAGAGAAAAAAGGTCTCATCACGTTGAAAGATGGGGTGGAAAATACCCAAGCCCAACTTGAAGACATCAAAGAAAACCCTAGAAACCTCCAATTCGATTATGAGTACGAAGCAGCACTCCTTCCACAAATGTATGAAAACGAAGAAGGGGACGCGGTTGTAATAAATTCTAACTATGCTATTGATGCAGGGTTGAAACCTCTTGAAGACTCAATTGCCATTGAAGATAGTAATTCTCCTTATGTGAATGTGATTGCAGTTAACAAAGGTGATGAAAACAAAGAGGAAGTTAAAGCGCTAGTAGAAGCACTGCGTTCAAAAGAAATCCAGGACTTCATCAATGAAGAATGGGATGGAGCCGTTGTGCCGGTAAGTGAATAAAGTGTGCAAACCCCGATTCTGACACTGTATGAATCGGGGTTTTTTCATTGTAAGGTCTTCCCAAAATTTTTAACATAATCATTTCCTTATTGGTTCATACTATTTTCGATGAATCTATTTTAGAAATGGAGCTGAATGAAATGCAGATGGAACCAAGAAATACAACTGAAGCTGCCCTTCATGATTATAAAATGGGACTTGGAATCTTCACTGAAAAAATGCCTGAGCTTGCCGAACAGTATAATGCGTTCACTGAGCACTGCTTTAGAGAAGGAGTTCTTTCTAAAAAAGAAAAGCAGTTGATCGCGTTAGGAATCAGTCTATATTCCCAGGATGAATATTGCATCATCTACCACACAAAAGGCTGCCTGGATCAAGGATGTTCAGAAGAAGAAATCCTTGAAGCAATCGGAGTAACGGCTGCATTTGGAGGCGGAGCGGTCATGAGTCAGGCTGTGACGTTAATACAGCAATCCATTCAGGATTTGAATCAATTGAAGCAATAACGACTAACGGGAGGTAATACACTTCCCGTTTTTTTGTGGAAGAGAAAGATGGTCGATTGTTTTATAGTGGCTATTTTTATTCTAGGAAAATGAATAGTGGATTAAAAACGTATTACTAAGTTTATTGGAGTGGAAGGTGCTCAACTCACGCCCCGCGGAAAGCGAGCGCCTGTAGCAGAAATCAACCACTACTAGCTGAGTATCATGGATAATAAACACACCCATGGAAATAATCTAATAAATATTCACTCGAACTTATAATTTTCCACAGGTACGCTATTAATTGGCAGTATAATGGCGGAATTTTATGAAAACTTAAAGGTAACCCCTTGAAGTTAGGATGAAAAGGATGAATTTAAGAAAAAATGAACCTATACTGGTTTTGTCTTGTGAACGAGGGGGTAGTATAGTTGTAAAGTAATTAAAAACCTGAAAGGAATGATTTATTATCGACTCTCTTGAGAGTATCTCGTACACAAGTGAAATGGAAAAGGCAATGCATGGAGCCCATGGGATTGGTTATGAGGTGTACAAACGAAAGCATGATGTCAGAATGCAAGTAGAGAAAAGAAGAGAGCAGGACTATAAGGAAAGCAGAAGAATGATTGCGGCATTTGATCGTAAGGTGCACGCTAATATATAATAAGGAAGAAAAAAAGGAAACCAGTGTAGACGTTGCACTGGTTTTTTTATTGTTATGCAATTAGTGGCAAGCCTTAATAACCGACGGACAAAGCGGACGGTCTCATGGGTTTCAATTTAAATCAGTGTCGGTAAGTTATTCATGATAGGAATCCCTACATTTTTACTTTATTTTAAGCTAACAATAGAAAAGGATTATCTTGTCAAGTTTACACTATCTGTATAGTTGAAAAAGTTGATAATAGCTTTTATTTGTTATAAGATTGTAATGAGAATAAATTGAGAATGATTAAAGAATTTAATTCTTAAATTCATTATAAAGTCACGGAGGTAAATACACATGGCAGGTTCTACTTTAACAATTAAAGATCTTCATGTTGAGATTGAAGGAAAGGAAATCCTGAAAGGGGTTAACCTTGAAATTAAAGGTGGAGAAATCCACGCAGTAATGGGACCAAATGGTACAGGTAAATCTACTTTATCTTCTGCTATTATGGGTCATCCAAAGTATGAAGTGACAAAAGGAAGCATTCACTTCGACGGTGAAGATGTTCTTGAAATGGAAGTGGATGAGCGCGCTCGCGTAGGTCTATTCCTTGCAATGCAGTATCCAAGTGAAATCAACGGTGTAACGAATGCAGACTTCTTACGTTCAGCAATCAACAGCCGTCGCGAAGAAGGCGAAGAAATTTCTCTTATGAAATTCATCCGCAAAATGGATTCTGAAATGGAATACCTGGAAATGGATCCGGATATGGCACAGCGTTACTTAAACGAAGGGTTCTCCGGTGGAGAGAAGAAGCGTAATGAAATCCTTCAATTAATGATGTTACAACCAAAGATTGCCATCCTTGACGAGATTGACTCTGGTCTTGATATCGATGCCCTTAAAGTTGTATCAAAAGGAATCAATAAAATGCGCGGTGAGGATTTCGGTTGCTTGATCATCACTCACTATCAGCGTCTTCTTAACTACATCACTCCTGATCATGTCCACGTTATGATGCAAGGACGCATTGTGAAATCAGGCGGGGAAGAATTAGCGCAACGCCTTGAAGCAGAAGGATATGACTGGATTAAAGAAGAGTTAGGAATCAAAGACGAAACTGTTGGCCAAGAAGCGTAAGTGTTAGGGGGATGAAAATGACTGTAGAAACGAAACTACCAGTAGATCAGGACTATGTCAGCTCCTACTCAAAACAACTCGGAGAGCCCGAATGGTTAACAACCCTTCGCACAGATGCCTTTGATAAAGTAAAGGATCTAAGCCTTCCAGTTGCTGATAAAACGAAAATCACGAATTGGAATTTTACTCAATTCCAGAAGCATACAGTGGAAAGTGATACGTTCTCATCATTGAGTGAGCTGCCGGATGAAGCAAAAGAATTAGTTGATATAGAAAGCAATGACCAAAGTCTTTATATTCAACGAAATAATACACCTGCTTTTCTTTCTCTTTCAAATGAATTAAAAGACAATGGTGTTATTTTTACGGATATTTTTACAGCTGTAAAAGATCACGGTGAGCTTGTACAGAAGTACTTCATGACTGAAGGTGTGAAAACGGATGAGCACAAGCTTACAGCCCTTCATGCAGCATTGATGAATGGGGGAGTGTTCCTTTACATTCCAAAAAATGTGGAATTGACACAACCGATTCAAGCGGTATACGTTCATGACAATGCTGAAGTAGCGATGTTCAACCACGTATTAGTAGTGGCTGAAGACAACAGCTCTGTAACGTATGTTGAAAACTACATTTCTACAACAAATGTTGAAGACGGCGTATACAACATCGTTACGGAAGTTTTGGCAAACAATAATGCTAAAGTGGAATACGGTGCTGTGGATAATTTAGCAAGCGGATTAACAACGTATGTTAACCGTCGTGGAATCGCACAAAGAGATGCTCGCATCGAATGGGCTCTTGGATTAATGAACGATGGAGACACCGTTTCAGAAAACGTGACGAATCTTATGGGTGATGGCTCATATGGTGATACAAAAACCGTTGTCGTTGGACGCGGAAAACAGAAACAAAACTTCACGACGAAGGTTGTTCACTTCGGTAAAAACTCTGAAGGATACATCCTTAAGCATGGAGTTATGAAAGACGAAGCATCTTCCATCTTCAATGGTATCGGTAAAATTGAACACGGTGCGTCTAAGTCAAATGCAGAGCAGGAATCCCGCGTATTGATGCTGAGTGAAAAAGCACGTGGAGATGCGAATCCGATTCTTCTAATCGATGAAGATGACGTAACGGCAGGACATGCTGCGTCTGTAGGTCGAGTGGATCCGCTGCAACTTTACTACCTAATGAGTCGTGGAATTCCGCAACATGAAGCGGAACGTCTGGTTATTCATGGCTTCTTGGCTCCTGTTGTAAAACAATTGCCGATTGAAGGAGTTAAGAAACAACTTGTTGAGGTTATCGAAAGGAAAGTAAACTAATGGATGTAAAAGAGATTCGTAAACAATTTCCGATTCTCGACCAGGAAGTAAATGGCCATCCACTTGTTTATCTTGACAGTGCCGCAACATCGCAAAAACCGGTTTCCGTAATCGAAGCGATGAATGACTATTATCGTGGATATAACTCGAATGTTCACCGGGGTGTTCATACTCTTGGGACGAGAGCGACAGATGGATATGAAGGTGCCCGTGAAAAGGTCCGTAATTTCATTAACGCTTCCTCGACTCAAGAAGTAATCTTTACCCGTGGGACGACAACAGCAATCAATACAGTTGCAGCAAGCTACGGTCGCGCCAACCTTACCGAGGGTGACGAAATTGTGATTACTCACATGGAGCATCATAGCAATATCATTCCTTGGCAGCAGTTAGCCAAAGAGACCGGAGCTACATTAAAATATGTTCCTCTTCAGGAAGACGGCACGATTGCGATTGAAGATGTACGAGCGACTGTCACATCACAAACGAAAATTGTTTCGATCATGATGGTTTCAAACGTGCTGGGTACAATGAATCCAATTAAAGAAATCACCAGGATTGCTCATGAAAATGGAGCAGTCATGGTCGTTGACGGAGCACAGGCTGCTCCACATATGAAAGTCGACGTTCAAGATCTTGACTGTGATTTCTTTGCCTTTTCAGGGCATAAGATGGTAGGTCCTACAGGAATCGGAGTACTTTACGGTAAGAAAAAACACCTGAACAAAATGGAACCGGTAGAATTCGGTGGAGAAATGATCGACTTTGTCGGGCTTCAGGAATCCACTTGGAAAGAGCTTCCGTGGAAGTTTGAAGGTGGTACACCGATCATTGCAGGTGCCATTGGACTTGGAGCTGCGATTGATTTCCTTGAAGAAGTAGGACTTCATAACATTGAAGAACATGAACATAAGCTTGCGGCTTATGCATTGGAGAAAATGAATGAAGTTGAAGGCATGAAAATTTTCGGACCAAGTGATCCCGGAAAACGCGCAGGTCTTGTTACGTTTAACATTGATGATGTTCATCCGCATGATGTGGCAACCGTACTTGATGCTGAAGGGATTGCCGTTCGCGCGGGTCATCACTGTGCACAACCTCTGATGAAGTGGTTGAACGTATCCGCAACAGCACGTGCCAGCTTCTACCTCTATAATACGGAAGAAGATATTGATAAACTTGTTGCAGGCCTATTGAAGACAAAGGAGTTTTTCAGCGATGTCTTTTAATAATTTAGATCAGTTATATCGACAAGTCATCATGGATCATTATAAGAATCCACGAAATAAAGGTTCTTTAGAAGATGGAAGCTTTACCATCGATATGAATAACCCTACTTGTGGAGATCGCATACACCTGACTTTAAAGGTGGAAGATGGTATCGTTCAGGATGCGAAGTTCGATGGAGAAGGTTGTTCGATCTCCATGGCTTCTGCTTCAATGATGACACAAGCGGTTAAAGGGAAAGAGATTGAGAAAGCATTGAAGCTTTCCAAGATCTTCTCTGATATGATGCAAGGCAATGACTATGACGACGATGTGGATTTAGGAGATATTGAAGCATTACAAGGAGTCGCGAAATTTCCTGCCCGTATCAAATGTGCGACATTGGCATGGAAAGCGATGGAAAAAGGAGTGTCAGAGGAAGAGCAGGAATAATGCTCTCCTTCGGCACTACCAAAGAATGGAGGAATCAACATGGCTAAGAAAGCGCCTGAGATTGGAGATTATAAATATGGATTCAGCGACAAAGACGTCTCAATTTTCCGTTCCAAACGTGGTTTGACGCGTGAAATCGTAGAAGAAATCTCCCGCATGAAAGAAGAACCTCAATGGATGCTTGATTTCCGTTTGAAGTCACTTGAGCATTTTTATAATATGTCTATGCCTCAATGGGGTGGAGACATGCAGGAACTGAACTTTGATGAGATCACTTACTATGTGAAGCCTTCTGAAAAGTCAGAACGCAGCTGGGATGAAGTACCTGAAGAAATCAAGCAGACGTTTGATAAATTAGGTATTCCGGAAGCAGAGCAAAAGTATCTTGCAGGGGTTTCTGCTCAATATGAGTCAGAAGTTGTATACCACAACATGCAATCAGATCTTGAAGACATGGGGATCGTTTTTAAAGATACAGATTCTGCTCTTAAAGAGAATGAAGAACTTTTCCGCGAGCACTGGGCAAAGGTTATTCCTCCAACGGATAACAAGTTCGCTGCCCTTAACTCAGCGGTATGGTCCGGTGGATCTTTTATCTATGTTCCTAAAGGAATCAAGGTGGATACACCACTTCAAGCATATTTCCGTATTAACTCAGAGAACATGGGTCAATTCGAGCGTACACTGATCATCGTGGATGAAGGCGCAAGTGTTCACTATGTTGAGGGTTGTACAGCACCTGTTTACACAACGAATTCACTTCACTCTGCAGTCGTTGAAATCATCATCAAGAAAGATGCGTACTGCCGATATACGACGATTCAAAACTGGGCGAACAACGTGTTCAACCTGGTTACGAAACGTGCTGTATGTGAAGCGAACGCAACGATGGAATGGGTAGATGGAAACATCGGTTCTAAATTAACGATGAAATACCCGGCGGTTATCCTTAAAGGTGAAGGCGCTCGTGGTATGACACTATCCATCGCACTCGCAGGTAAAGGCCAGCATCAGGATGCCGGAGCGAAAATGATTCACCTGGCTCCAAATACATCTTCTACAATCGTTTCTAAATCCATCTCCAAGCATGGTGGTAAAGTAACGTACCGTGGAATTGTACACTTTGGCCGTAAAGCGGAAGGCGCACGTTCAAACATTGAGTGTGATACGCTGATCATGGATAACCAATCAACTTCTGATACGATCCCTTACAACGAAATTCTTAACGATAACATCTCGTTAGAACACGAAGCGAAGGTATCAAAAGTATCCGAAGAACAATTATTCTATCTTATGAGCCGCGGTATTTCAGAGGAAGAAGCAACAGAAATGATCGTAATGGGCTTCATCGAGCCATTCACGAAAGAACTTCCAATGGAATACGCAGTCGAAATGAACCGCCTGATCAAGTTCGAAATGGAAGGTTCAATCGGTTAATTCAAACCTTTTTAACACAGGGGTTTATGGACGTATAAATAGTAAAGATAAGGAGTCGTGCCTATTACGTGCCGACTCCTTATCTTTTTGTGTATTCAGCAAACTTCTTTAATTCATCTACTTCAATCTTCTCTGTAATATCTAGATACTCATCTGCATCGATTACAACCTTTACATAGATTTGAGTGCAAAATTTCGAAATCGAAGCTTTTTTTTAAAAAAACAATCCAGAGGGATGTTAAAATTAACGTTAATTTTAACGCAATCTAATTTAAAGCGGGTAAAGATGTAACACTAAACAATTTCACAAACCCGCTTATATCGCGGTTTGTGAATAAAGGTTAACGATGTTACAGATTGGTGTGGAATGGGCGGCATGATGTAATATCTAAATACCGTTGAAAAAATAAGGTGGGCTTTATCTCATCACTTATCCTTTTTTTTGATAGCGTGCCGATAATATGCCGGACTAGTTTGATAAATTAGAGTAAACTATGAATAGAGAAATTTAGAAACGTATTTACGGCGGTCTCTTTGAAACCATTTCAATTGTTATGATAAATAATATTAATCAAGTTCGAAATGGAAGGTTCAATCGGTTAATATATCATTCAAACTCCCTTGATGTTTCATCAGGGGAATTTTTTCATTGCTTCTTTTGTAAAGCTTTTTGATGAGTAGTAGTATTAAAACATGGTCCGTTCCTTTCCGCTCCAGGCACTTGCTTTCCGCGGGGAGGAAGTCAAGCCTACTCGGGCTTTGCCCTGTGGGGTCTCGACCTTTCCTCTATTACCCGCAGGAGTCAAGCGCCTTCCGCTACAATCCACTCTGTGCTTCTATATTCTGACTTCCTATTAACTTATAGACAAACAGAAAGGAGCACAAAACCTCATTAGGATAATTCGAAAATCAGATATTAGTGAATGGCTACCGATATTACCCACCAAGGATTTAGCTTGTCCTCATATAAATTAGTAATGACAAAAAAATAAGAGACCAATCAATACCTCTTGTAAATGAAAAAAAGTATTTTTTTGAATGTTTTTTGTCACCTTTTGGCTCTGCCACGAAATACTTCTATAGATGGTGAGGGGAACTGCGTAGACTCCTGCGGAAGAACGGGCGTGCCGAGACCCCGGAAGCGAAGCTGAGGAGGCTCGGCCGAACGTCCGCGGAAAGCGGAGCGGTTCCCCTCACCATCATGCACACACTATTTGGCAGTGCCCGTAGATTAAATGTATGTAACAAACTCTGAGAAAAGAGCCTTCCTAATTAACTAAATCCCGCGATTCTTCCCCAATCAATCCAAACATAAGAATTTCCATTTCCCTTATGATAAAATGGACATGTTCATAATAAAGCAGGTGAATGAAGATGATATACATAGGTGTAACAGGCTGGGGAGATCATGATACCCTTTATGAAAATGTTTCCCCGAGGGACAAACTAAAAGAATACGGCGCTCATTTTCCCATCGTCGAGGTGGACACAACTTTCTATGCTGTTCAGCCTCTTCGAAATGCTGAAAAATGGGTAAGGGAAACACCACAGGAATTTAAGTTTATTGTTAAGGCTTATCAGGGAATGACGGGGCATCAGCGGGGAGAAATCCCTTTTGAAACGAAGGAAGAGATGTTCAATGCCTATAAGGAATCCCTTTCTCCATACGTGGATGCAGGTAAATTAGCGATGGTTCTGCTTCAATTTCCCCCTTGGTATGATTGTAAAAAAGAGCATGTTGACTATATTCGGTACTGCCGGGAGCAGCTAAAGGAATTTCCACTATCGTTGGAGTTTCGCCATCAAAGCTGGTTCAGACCGGATTTCCGGGATAAGACGTTAAGGTTTATGAAAAAGGAAGGATGGATCCATAGCATTTGCGATGAGCCGCAGGCGGGGGAAGGATCTGTACCACGGGTATTGGAAACCACTCATAAAGATGCCACTCTCATTCGTTTTCACGGCAGGAATCTGTACGGCTGGAATAAACCGAATGGGGAAGACTGGCGGGAAGTTCGTTATTTATATCGCTATAATCGAGCTGAACTGGAGGAATGGATTCCGCATATTCATCAGTTGCACGAAACCTCTGAAGATCTATATATTCTTTTCAATAATAATTCCGGTGGAGATGCCGCTGACAACGCGAAAGAGCTCATTGAATTATTAGGCATTGAATATGGTGGACTTGCACCAAAGCAACTGGATTTATTTTAGCTGACAGGAGATGAAAGACAGATGGAATGGATCGTTCTTCTATCAATCGGACTTTTAGCAGGAGCGATAGGATCCCTCGTAGGACTGGGCGGAGGAGTCATCATTGTTCCTGCCCTTATCTATTTCGGTACATATACAAGCTTGATAGAGGGAATGAATCCTCAGACAGCTGTAGGAACATCTTTGGTCATTATGATTTTCACAGGGTTATCATCCACCCTGGCTTATTTAAAGCATAAGACCGTTGATTATAAAAGCGGCCTGATCTTCTTTGCCGGAAGCGGGCCGGGCTCGATACTTGGAGCCTGGGTAAACAAGGGATTGAACATGGAAAGCTTTAATTTATATTTTGGTATCTTCATGATTCTGATTGCCATTGTTCTCATGATAAGAAACAAGTTAAAGCCTATTGAGAAATTCAAGGATGCATCTTTTCAACGGGAATTTACCGATCCGGGCGGAAACACCTTCCGATATGGATATCCTCCTGTATTAGGAGCGGCTATTGCCTTTGTAGTTGGATTTACATCCGGTTTATTTGGCATCGGTGGTGGATCATTAATGGTACCTGCAATGATCTTGATTTTTCTTTTTCCACCCCATGTAGCCGTAGCCACATCCATGTTCATGATTTTTCTATCGGCATTAGTCAGCTCAGGAACGCATGTCATGTTTGGCAATGTAAAGTGGTTGTATGCACTTGCACTCATCCCAGGCGCCTGGATAGGGGCGAAGTTTGGGGCCTATTTGAATACGAAGCTTGAATCAAAAGTCTTAGTGAGTGTTTTACGGATAACATTAATTTTAATTGGAATTCGATTGATTTACCAAGGTATCACAGGATAACATACCTCCAATAGGAGTGAGCAAATAGTGAGAGAAACCATTCATATTTATCATACAAACGATCTTCACAGTCATTTTGAGCATTGGTCAAGGATTCGGGATTTTTTGAAGATGAGAAAACATTGGCATCTGGATGAAGGGGAACCTGTTTATCTATTTGATATCGGAGATCATGTAGACCGCTCTCATCCATTAAGTGAAGCGACTTTAGGAAAAGGAAATATCGATTTTCTAAATGAAGTCGGCTTTGATGCTGTAACGATTGGAAACAATGAAGGAATTACACTGGACTATGAAGATTTAAACAGCCTCTATGAAAATGCAGAATTTCACGTGATTGTAGGCAATCTATTAGATCAGTCGTCGCAGCTTCCAAGCTGGGTCAAAACCCATCATGTTTATCAAACAAATAGTGGCATGAAGATTGGTGTCATTGGGTTGACAGCGTATTTCAAACCTTTTTATAAAGCCCTCGGCTGGAATATTACATCTCCGTTGGAGGAGCTTGAGAAATTGGTTCAAGAGCTTCACCCCCAAGTGGATATGGTGATTCTTCTTTCCCACCTGGGGATTCGGGATGATGAGCTGATTGCAGCACGATTTCCTGAAATTGACGTTATCCTTGGAGCTCATACCCATCATGTTTTGCATCAAGGAAAAGAAATTAAGGGAACCATGCTGGGTGCAGCAGGAAAATATGGCCATTATGTTGGGCATATGATGATTGAGGTTGACACAACCACTAAAAAGATTGTCGGCAAAAAAGCACAGCTATATGAACAGCAGGAACTTCCCGTTGTCGAAAAGGAAGAGCAGGAAAATCTCGAGTGGTATCAAAAAGGGGAGGATTTGTTAGGGGAGGCAGTAACCGAGCTTGCCAAACCCCTGCCGGTGGATTGGTTTAATCCTTCCCCACTTCCGAATGTGTTATGTGATGCTCTCGCTGAATGGTGTGAGGCTGATTGTGCCTTCCTCAATTCAGGCTTACTTATTGATGGATTGGATGAGGGGGCAGTGACGAAACAGGATCTGCACCGGATTTTGCCTCATCCCATCAATCCATGTCTCATCGAAATGAAGGGCGCAGAGCTGAAGGAAATCATTAAACAAACATTTAATGAGGAATGGCCGCATGTTCAAGTAAAAGGATTAGGGTTCAGAGGCAAGGTGATGGGCCGGTTTGTATATACGAATATTCAATTCAAAGGCCATGAAATCTTAATCGATCACAACCCGATTGATTCACGGAAGATATACAAGCTAGCCTTACCTGATATGTTCACGTTTGGCCACTTCTTTCCAGACCTTCAAAGGCTCGAGAAAAAATACTTTATGCCTGAGTTTTTACGGGATATTCTCCAGTGGAAATTAAAGCAGTAAATGTATCACCGTTTCCATCCTCACGTCATACATATGAGGGAAAGGAGCGATGACACATGATGAATGTATCTCCGATTACCATTCAGGGACATACCTTTTTAGCGATTTCTGTTGAACTGCCCAAAACCAATCTCCTCGTTGTGACGAGTGATATAGGATATATAATGTGTGGAGCACTGGACGTAGCGTTACTAAATGAGAAGTTGAAAGACAGAGGGATCATTGCGGGAAGAGCCGTCGGTGTAAAAACAATCGATCAGCTCCTGGACGCCCCTCTGGAATCCATCACCTATGGGGCAGAAAATCGCGGCATCACACCGGGCATGATCGGCCGGGATGCATTGTTGAAAATGATATAAGTGGTAAAAGGACCAGCTGCTTTTTTATGAGCGCTGGTTTTTTTGTTGGGTGAATATCAACATCCGCTTTATATTCTTTCATGAATAATTAACAATATATAAGGAAATACACCTTGCAAGAACGTTTTTATCCTTTATAATGGAGATACTAGGAAATTTTGTCGAAAAATGAAAGAATTACATAGGAGAATTCTATGAGGCTTATATCAACTAGGGCTTTGAAACCGGGCATGGTTCTAGCTACAACCGTATATAATATGAGAGGTCAAGCTCTAATTCATGATAACGTTCCAATTACAGAACGCATGATTTTCAGATTGCAGGAGCTTAGTATTCAGTATGTCTATATTGAAGACTCCCTTTCAAAGGGAATCCATGTAAAGGGAACTGTCTCGAGTAAGGTGAGACAGCAAGCTGTAAACAATATTGAGATGGCCTTTAATCAACTAAGCGCATCGAAAGCGCCACCTGGTGTGCTCATGATTGAAGATAGTGCCAAGCAATTGAAGCAGGTGATTGATGTAGTCTTGTCTGAAGTAAAGGCGAATCATGATCTCCTAACCATTTTGACGGATGTTTTCACATATGACTCCTATATTTTTCATCATTCATTTAATGTGACTTTGTATACGTTATCCATAGGTCTGGAGCTTAAACTGTCTACTAAACAGCTCGAGCAGTTAGGCGTTGGAGCAATTTTGCATGATATCGGTAAGATGCTTGTGCCGGAGGAAATTCTTCTGAAGCCAGGAAAGCTGACAGAAGACGAATTTTGTGAAATCAAAAAGCATTCAGAACACGGTTTTGAGATTTTACGACAGCTTCATTCCGTGTCCCTGATCATTGCTCACTGCGCGTATCAGCACCATGAGAGGCTAGATGGATCTGGTTATCCACGAGGAATCAAAGGTGAGGATATCCACCCCTTTGCAAAAATCATAGCGGTGGCCGATGTATTCGACGCCATGACGTCAAATCGTGTATACCGGAAAGCCATGCTTCCACATCAAGCACTGGAGGTACTATATGCAGGAAGCGGTACTCTGTTTGATTCAAATGTAATTGAAGCCTTCAGGTCTTCTGTGGCCATTTATCCGAACGGAATGGTTGTCGAGCTGAATGATGGCCGAAAAGGAATTGTGACCGATCAAAATAAAGGTGTAACGGATCGACCGGTGATTCGGATCATCGAAGAAGATGGACAGGAAATACAAACTCCTTATGCCATGGATTTGAGTACGGAATTAGATAAGGTGATTACCGGATTTGATCCGGATTATGAACCCCAATCTCTTAAAATTAAATAAATTTTTTGCGTTAAACCCCTCTTACTCTGCATACAAATAGCTTGTAAGGGGGGATTTTTTTGTCAAAGTTTAAAACACTCAAACCCCGAAGAGGAGGGCCGCTGCCTTTTCGATATGTAATGATCATCACGATTCTATTCTTTATGATTTCGACTGGATTCGGATTGTGGATCATTAACAAAGGTTTGAAACCGACACTGCTTGCATATGCTGAAACTCAAACCAGCAGGATCGGTACGTTGGTTATCAATAAAGCGATTAACAAAAAAATTGCCGATGTTCTTGATATTTCGGATATAACGGAAGAAGTGAAGAATACAGAAGGAGACATTGTTTCATTTAAATATAATACTCAGACCATCAACCGGGTTCAGGCAGAAATCACCAACTTAGTTCAGCAAAACCTGCAAGAAGCAGAGGAAGGAAATTTAGAAAACCTTGAATTTATTACCGAAGTGGAAATTGATGAAGGAAAGTCTAAAGCAGCGAAGGGAATCACTTACTCGGTGCCTCTTGGTCAAGCGACCAACAACGTGTTACTCGGTAACCTTGGTCCAAAAGTGCCGATTCGCTTTCATTCGATCGGAGATGTCCGTTCTGATATTAAAACTACGGTAGAGCAATTCGGGATTAATAATGCCGTTGTAAAAGTGTTTGTCGAGCTTGAAGTCAATGTCCAGATCATCATTCCATTTGCAACGAAAACCGAGACCATCAAGCAGGATATCCTGGTTGCCATGGGTACCGTTCATCTGGATGTACCACAGTTTTATAACAATGGAGGAGGGGAATCCAGTCCTTCCATTGAAATTCCCACAAATTAGTCAGGAAAAAAAGTTGTCAAAAGAATGATAGTTTGTTATATTAATAAAGAAAATTTTATAACACACCACATCATCAGTCCGATGGGGTAGAGGCGCAGAGTTCAAGAGTAAGCTGTTTGAGAATGACAACTGTGAGAACAGATGAAAGGGAACTTTTGCCGAAGTAAATATGCATGTCGAATGTGTATTTGCTGGGGTTATCTTGAAGAAGGATAACACTGTCATTATAGGGGAATCCCTATAATGGGGAGCTACAGATCGTGATGGAGCACTTAAATTACTTACTAAGGTAATGATAGCTTCTCTATCGTTGCCTTTTTTTATTATCCTCTATCATGCTACGATGGTTCCCCCCTATCAAATAGGAGGAGGACATTATGGAAAACACGATTTACTCACTATTACCACCCCTTTTAGCCATTCTTATGGTTATACTTACAAGGCGGGTTCTACTTTCACTGGGAGTAGGAATCGTTGCGTCTGCCTTTCTGTTAGCAGATTTCTCAATTACGAAAACATTCAGCTTTATGTGGGACGCCTTTAAAGGCATCTTTGTCGCAGATGGAGCGCTCAACACCTGGAATGTCTATATTATTTTCTTCTTACTCATTCTTGGAGTCATCACAGCATTTGTGAATATTTCCGGCGGTAGTCGCGCATTCGGTGAATGGGCGATGAAACGTGTGAAAACGAGAAAAGGGGCGCAGCTTCTTGCAGCCGTTTTAGGTATCATAATTTTTATTGATGACTATTTTAACGCCCTTGCTGTTGGACAGGTTTCGAGACCCATTACGGATCGTCATAAAATTTCACGTGCAAAACTTGCCTATATCATTGACTCGACATCGGCACCCATTTGTGTCGTTTCACCAATCTCAAGTTGGGGAGCGTACATCATCGGTATCATCGGTTCGATTCTGGCTACACACAGTATCACAGAGTACACAGCATTTTCAGCCTTCGTTCAAATGATTCCAATGAACCTTTATGTCTGGGCAGCTGTTCTGCTTGTAATCATGGTTGCTGCTAAAGGCTTGGACTTTGGAAAGATGAAAGAGCATGAAGTAAGAGCCCTTGAAACGGGAGCCCTTTATGATCCTGAAAAAGAGATTCCAGGCGAATTGAAAAATGATCTGCCTGTTAGCTCGAAAGGATCAGTTGGTGATCTTGTCTGGCCGATCGTAGCCCTTGTTATAGGTACGATTGGAATGATGCTCTGGACAGGATATCAAGCCGTTGGATCTTTTGACATCCTGCCGATTTTTGAAAATACAGATGTAACGAAATCATTATTATATGGTGGATTATTCGGTCTCCTTGTTGCGCTGATCTTCTTCATCCGTCAAGTCAGCTTGAAAGGAATCGAAGGGAAAGCCGTTGGAGTAGCAGTAGTGGAAGGGATCAAATCGATGCTGCCGGCCGTTTACATCCTTATCTTCGCCTGGACGATCGTCACATTGATCGATCAATTGCAAACGGGTACTTATCTTGCGGGTCTGGTTGAACAATCAAGCTTACCTATGCAGGCACTTCCGGTAATCTTGTTCTTAGTTGCCGGAATCATGGCATTCTCGACGGGAACTTCATGGGGATCTTTCGGAATCTTACTTCCGATCGCCGGGGAAATTGCTGCAGCGACAGATGTAAGTATCTTACTTCCTGCTATGGCAGCTGTTTTGGCTGGATCCGTATTGGGAGATCACTGTTCTCCAATTTCGGATACAACCATCCTTTCCTCTACAGGAGCAGGAAGCAATCATATCGATCACGTTCTTACACAGCTTCCATATGCATTAATCGGAGCGGTTGCTGCTTCAATTGGATACCTTGTATTAGGATTCACTGGAAGCACACTATTCGGTCTCGGTGTTGTGATCATTTTAATCGTCGCATTCGCTTTTCTGTTTGGTGAAAAAGCAAAACCGGCTGTTTCAGAACAATAATTAAATAAAAACCAGGAGCTCATTGGCTTCTGGTTTTTTATTATGCATATGTACTTGATGTTAGAGCATTTATTAAAACCCGTAGTGGTATCCCAAAACCCGACTCAACCTTTCTGATCATCTATCCTTCATGTTTCGACAAAATTCTTATAGTGAAATAGTACCTGTCCCATTTTGAAAAAATCTCTCTATAAGCTCCAAAATAGCTTTGACAATTGCCGTGGAACTAGCTATACTGACTTTAGATTATAAATAATCTGAAAATATAAAAATTTCAAATACCTTAAAATGGTAGTTGGAAAGAACTAGGGGGAACCAACATGGAGAAACGTGCCCAGTTTGGAACACGAGCAGGATTTATTCTAGCTGCTGTCGGGTCAGCAATCGGTTTGGGAAACATTTGGCGTTTTCCAGCAGTAGCGTATGAAAATGGTGGAGGAGCATTCTTTATTCCTTATTTATTCGCTCTTCTTACAGCAGGTATTCCATTATTAGTGCTTGAATTTACGTTAGGTCATAAGTACCGCGGGTCGGCACCACTATCTTATTTCCGTCTTAATAGGAAATCAGAGTGGCTTGGCTGGTGGCAAGTATTAATCGCATTTGTCATTTCTACCTATTATGCCGTCATTATCGCATGGGCGATGTCGTACAGTGTGTTTTCTTTCAATTTAGGCTGGGGGAAGGATACAGAGTCATTCTTATTTAACGACTATTTGAAGCTGACGGTGGATCCTGGTCAGACAGGCAGTATCGTTCCTGGAGTATTCATTCCGCTTGTATTGGTATGGGTGATTACATTAGGGATTCTATTCAAAGGTGTAAAGAAGGGAATCGAAGTAGCGAATAAGATCTTTATTCCGGCACTAGTTATTTTATTCTTAATAATTGTTGTTCGCGCTTTAACATTACCTGGAGCATTGGATGGTCTGGATGCTTTCTTCAAACCTGATTTCAGCAAAATAGCTGACCCTGGTGTTTGGGTAGCGGCATACGGACAAATTTTCTTCAGTTTATCCATCGCATTCGCGATTATGATTACGTATTCCAGTTACCTTCCGAAGAAATCGGATATTACAAATAATGCATTCATCACAGGTTTCAGTAACTCAGGGTTCGAATTGCTAGCAGGTATTGGAGTATTTGCTGCTTTAGGATTCATGGCTCAATCTCAAGGTGTAGGGGTTCAGGAAGTAGTAAGCGGGGGAGTTGGATTGGCGTTTGTGGTATTCCCGCAAATCATTAACGAATTCCCGGCACTTAACGGATTATTCGGATTCTTGTTCTTTGCTTCCCTGGTGTTAGCGGGGCTGTCATCACTCATCTCGATTACGGAGACTTATGTAGCAGGGGTTTCTGAAAAGTTCGGAATTTCCCGTACGAAAGCCGTTCTATTCGGTGGAGGTCTTTCTGCGGTCATCTCAATCTTATTTGCCACTCAGGGCGGATTACTCTTCCTGGATGCGGCAGATTACTTTATCAACCAGTTTGGTGTAGCATTCGCCGGATTAGTTGAAGTAGTAGTGATTGCCTGGTTCCTACGCAAGTTAGGTGCATTCCAATCTCACGCTAATGGAATCTCTGATATTCAGCTTGGTGCCTGGTGGAAAGTATGCTTAGGTGTCATCACACCAATCGTTCTTGGCTGGATGATGTTCGGATTATTCAAAATGAATTTATTAAGAGAATTTGAAACTGAAACTGGAAACTATGGAGGTTACTCAGATGCCTTCATCCTTTACAGCGGATGGTTTGTTGCAGGATTCGCGATTCTTGCAGGTGTTGCCTTCTCATTCAAACGCTGGCATGCGAAAACAGAAGCTGAAAGCTATAAGGAGGTTGGCTAACATGACTGGTAGTGCGATTGCAATGATGATTGTAGGAATGGTCATCATCTGGGGTGGATTAGCAGCTAGTATCTTGAACGCTGTTTCCAAATCCAAAAAACAGGTGTAAAGAGTATAAAGATGAAGCAGACGATGGGTTAACCATTGTCTGCTTTTTTAACGTTTTTTGCTTTTGATTCTGTCTTGACGTTCCCACATTCGTAAGTGAGGGTAAGGATCAAATGACCATTCCGTCAAACCATTATCCTTATACATTCCGTAGTGCAGATGAGGAGGGAATTTCCCTGATGTCCCAGGGGGTCCGTATCCAGAGCTCCCGACACCGCCAATAACCATTCCAGGTTCCACAACTTGACCTATATGAAGATCTTTAGAGAAACCACTAAGGTGGGCAAAATAGTGATACGTATTATTAATGTCACGTATGCCGATACGCCAGCCTCCATATCGGTTCCATCCTTTCATCTCAATGATTCCATACGATGTCGCTCTTACAGGTACACCATAATCAGCAAAAAGGTCCGTCCCTTCGTGAATACGTCTTCCTCCCCAACCACGGGCATCACCCCAAGTGTTTCGGTAACTGTAGTTGAATCTGAGGGGAAGAGGGAAGGCTTTCTGGTTTAAATGGATGGTCCCGTACTGTTTATAGATTTTTGCATTTCCCATGATGATACTAACCGTCTTATCACGTTTGTAATAGTCCCACAGAGCAAGCTTGAAATTATCCCGGTCAATTCCGTACCGTAATATAAAATCTGTCAAAGCAGCCAGTATATCTTCATCACTTTTCAGGCTGGCTTTTCCATCGAAGTCTCCATCCCGGCCTATCCCGTTGAATAGGGCGATCGTTCCAGGATTGTCATCTTCCCGGTTAGGATTCAGAGGGCCGACCCACTTTTCCGGCTCCATATAGATCGATATAAGTGAAGAGGGCTTTTCCCTATCTTTGCGGGCAAACCGTAGACTGCGTTCGTACTGATCAACTGCAGCAAGATAGTACCAGGGAATATGAGTCAGAGCAGCGCTTTTCTGAAATAACTCCATCCTTTTCGTGTGAATCTGTTCGTCTGTCAGCTTTTCTGCAGCAAAGGTTTGACAAGGGCCTATAAAGATGCAAATAGCCACAAAGGCTAAGACCAATCGTTTGTACAAAATAATCCCTCCATTTTTAGGGGCCTACTTCTAGTTTGTATCGTTCATCGGGATTCATAATCATCAATAAATGGTAATAGGGTAACACATGCTTGTTTTCACTTTTTTAGTATGATAAAGTGACAAAAGAAGTATATTGATGATGGCTTTTTTTACATAAGATGAACGATTGAGAAAGCGTTTCACTCTTTGCCTAAGTCAGAATTATTTAGGATTGGAGATGAGGGGTATGAGTAAGAAAGATGAACACATTCGTAAACCGGATTGGCTTAAAATTAAGCTGAATACGAATGATAACTATATGGGCTTGAAGAAAATGATGCGTGAAAACAACCTTCACACGGTATGTGAAGAGGCTCGTTGTCCTAATATTCATGAATGTTGGGGAACTAGAAGAACAGCTACCTTCATGATTCTTGGAGATATTTGTACACGAGCATGCCGTTTCTGCGCAGTAAAAACAGGCCTGCCGACTGAATTAGATCTGAAAGAACCAGAACGCGTTGCTGATTCTGTACAATTAATGAACCTGAAGCACGTAGTTATTACAGCTGTTGCACGTGATGATCTGAAAGATGGTGGATCGCAAGTATTTGCTGAAACGGTTCGTGCCATTCGTCGTAAGAGCCCATTCACTTCCATAGAAGTATTACCTTCCGATATGGGGGGAGTTTTCGATAATATCAAGACATTGATGGATGCAAAGCCAGACATCATGAACTACAATGTCGAAACCGTTCGTCGCTTGACTCCAAGAGTTCGTGCCCGCGCTACTTACGATCGCACATTGGAATTCTTGCGTCGTGCAAAAGAATTAAATCCGGAAATTCCAACAAAATCAAGTATCATGGTTGGTCTTGGGGAAACGAAGGAAGAAATTCTTGAAACAATGGATGATTTGCGTGCAAATCATGTGGATATTGTGACATTAGGTCAATATCTGCAACCATCTAAGAAACACTTGAAAGTACAGAAATATTATCACCCGGATGAATTTGCTGAACTGCGTGAAGCAGCGATGGAAAAAGGCTTCAGTCACTGTGAAGCAGGACCACTCGTTCGTTCTTCCTACCATGCAGATGAGCAAGTTAATGCAGCTGCCAAAGCAAGACAAGCAGCCGGTGAGCAAGAAGTTCAAAAGGCATAACTTTTCATATATAAAAGGACTGACTTGAAGGAGAAGATCTCTAACAGTCAGTCCTTTTTGTAGCAAAGAGCTTCTGTATTCTAATTAATCGACCATGTTATCTGTGTTATCTTTTCGCTTTTGGCGGTCTTTGTTGATTTTGTGGACATCGTCGTCTTGCATTTCGTATTTCTCAGATGTCATTTCACCATTTGGATTTTCACCTGCGTCTACATTTCTTCCCTGAGGAGAATCCTGCAGCATAAGGTTGATGGTATCATCAATGGCTGTGTTGGCGTTACGGCTATCGCTATCCATTTTGGCCAGGTTTTCTACATTGCGCATCAGGCTCTTGTCATCGGTCACATATACATGGTACCAACGGGGAATAACCGACATGGCTGTTTTCTTTACTTGGTCGGCTACTTCAAAGCGGCCATCTTTATCCTTTTTGTCCGTCACGTATGAAATCAGCACTTCTTCATCAGTGACAAGAGTGGAACAATCCTTGACGTCTGGAAGAGAGACACTCATTTTGCTGATCGTGTCTGCTACTTGTTCTCGATTGATGCTGTACATATCCTTTGTGGAAATGGATTGACCACCTGTGGGACTTTTCTGTTGGCGAACATAGCCGAAGTCCTCACCGCGGTGAGCTCCTTTTTTCGTCCAGCTATTTTCGTTGTACAGGTCCTCCCGGTCATTCACGTTAATGGTATTTCCATTGTCGTGAAACATTTCTTCATTTGCCGTGTCAATTCCATCACAAGCAGTTCCGATTAGCGCAATAGTTAGTACAGTTGTACCCAGAATGAATTTATTCAAGTTAAACACCCCCTATTTGATAGGGTGACCATCTCTTATGACAATTTTTCATAGTAATTAATGGACAATCCGTTATAATTTAAGATAAAGGAAATAATGAAAGTGGGTGGACAAGATGATTTGTGTGCAGAATACATGCTACGAAATCGTTGAGGAATTTCGAGATGGATTCAACGAGGAAGCATTTAAGGAAAGATATAGCGATATCTTAAGTAAATACGACTTTATCCTTGGGGATTGGGGATATGGTCAGCTCCGCTTAAAAGGATTCTTTGATGATCATAATCAAAAAGCCTCTTTTGACACAAAGGTGAGTACACATAAGGATTATTTGTATGAATACTGTAATTTTGGCTGCGCTTATTTTCTTGTGAAAAAAGTAAATAAATAATGGTGAAAAAGGAACAAACCGTCCAGTTTGTTCCTTTTGTTATTTTACTTATTTTCAGTATATGGAGGTTCTTCATTCACATCGGGATCTGCATGAACAGGGTGTGATCCAGGCTCCTGACGTGGGATATCCTGATGTAGTGATTTATTTTCATAGTTGAAAGCACTGTAATATCGCTGCCCTTCTTTCCAAGGAGTGCTTTTGTTCTCAACGGGAGTATGCTTTCCTCGGGGAGAGCCATATGGCCCTTCTGGCAGTGTTTCTGGCACGATAAAATTGCGGTATGTTTCAACGTTGGAAAAATCACTATATACTTCTTCTTCTTTGTCTCTTGGTTCTTTACTCATATATCTCCCACCTTTCATACTAGTAGTATGTGAGAGCGGGGTGAACTTCATTCTTTATAGTGGAATGTTAGAACGACTACATAATGATTTCTCCTAAGAAGTCCCTTAATTCATCGGCTTCTTCCTCCGTTAGCTTGAATACACTTTCTACATATCCGGGTTCATCAAGGTCATCCCTGCCGACGATCGCAAATCGACTGCCTTGAAGGTCTAATACTAAAGATTTCCCGTAATAGCGATCTGTTTGAGTGATCGCTAAGTCGTAACGCTGATTTTCCCCCATAAAACTCACAAAGCGTGTTTTTGTATTTTCTGTATCATCGTATAAATAAAATCGTTCACTCATGACGATGTCCTCCTCTTTTTTTGCTTATATCATCATAACAAACTGAGCTGAGAAATGCAGGATGTAGCTGTATGACAGTGAGGGAAATATGTTAAAATAAAGGGGAGGATATCGTTCATAGAGAGAGGTGCACCCATGTATTTCGTAGATAGAGAAAAGATTGAGGAAATATTATTGTATATGAATGAGCAGTTAAAGACTGTTAGTGAACATGACCAATGGAACGGGACATTAGAAAAATTAGCTTTGGAGCGAATGGCTCATACGATTATTGAATCTATACTTGATGTAGGAAACAGTATGATCGACGGTTTCATTATGAGAGATCCAGGAAGCTACGAGGATATCATTGAAATTCTTCTGGACGAAAAGGTAATTGGAGACAAGATGAGTGAGGATCTTAAACGACTTGTTGCAGAGCGTAAGGTTCTTGTTCAGGAGTATACAGCCATTCATCATGAGCAATTACATACGATTCTAAACGAGGTATTCGACTCATTAGAGAAGTTTCCCCAACAGGTTCAGAGCTATCTTGAAAATGAATTGGGACCTGTGTCTGCCTTTAAAAATTAATCAGCATTTGACAGCGCTTTCTAAATAGGGAGCGTTTTATTTTATTTATAGAATATATCTTAACGAAAATAGAACAGGCTCTACCGGTATTTGGACATACTATACATAAGCAAATGGAGGTACACAATGAAAGAATATAAAGGTTACTTAATTGATTTAGATGGCACTATGTATAAAGGAAAAGAGAAAATCGAAGAAGCGGGAGATTTTGTTAAACGATTACAAGAAAAGGGATTACCTTATCTGTTTGTCACCAATAATTCCTCGAGAAGGCCGGAACAGGTTGCGGAAAAATTGCAGTCATTTGATATCCCTGCCACGAAGGAACAGGTATTTACTACTTCAATGGCGACTGCTCAGTATATGGCGGAGAAAAAGCCAAATGGGACGGCATATGTCATTGGTGAAGAAGGAATCCGTTCGGCACTGGAAGAGAACGGAATCACCATTCAGGATGAGAAACCTGATTTCGTGGTAGTGGGAATTGATCGTGATATTAATTATGAGAAGCTATCCCTCGCATGTTTAGGTGTGCGAAATGGAGCTACCTTTATTTCAACCAATGGAGATATCGCGATTCCGACTGAAAGAGGGTTGCTTCCAGGGAACGGTTCCCTAACGTCAGTTGTCACAGTCTCCACACAAACTGAACCGGTCTTTATCGGTAAGCCTGAATCGATCATTATGGAGCAGGCGCTATCTGTATTAGGTGTGCCTAAGAAAGATACGTTAATGGTTGGGGATAATTATGATACAGATATTTTGGCCGGAATAAACGCCGGACTTGATACACTGCTTGTTCATACAGGTGTAACAACCAAAGAAGCTTTGAGTTCGAAGCATATTCAGCCAACCTATACTATTGAAACGTTGGATGAATGGGATATCTAATAATAAAAAAGTGGGGGCTGTATTTACAGCCCCCACTTCCTCTAAACCCTTCTGAGTACTCAAATAGAAAAAAATTCTTAAATTAGTAACATATTCATAATAGACAACCCTCGTTCGTATAAGTAAAATAGAACTAGTGTTAAAAGAAGTAATCAAAATACTATTTATACTCGGAGGACCTTTGTAAGGGTCTTTTTTACGACTATCTATGCCTCTATAGATAGTGGGTGAGTATAATAATAGCAGGAACGAAAATTATACTCCTAAAGTATTATGTGGTTTTTCCTCTAACTAATTTTTCCATTACGCATATTTGAGTACTCAGAAGGACCAGAAGACAGGATTTGAAAAAACAATAAGAATATAAAGATTTTTCTTGAAAAATATTACGAAATGAAGTGTAAAGGTATGCAACTAGGGTAAACAACTAAGGTAGTAGGGGACTATTAGCATTGATACCTTTTCAATTTCTAACTATTCTTTACGAATGCAAACAACTTTAAGAATGAAAGTCACTGTTTCTTATTGATTTTCGAAACATTCACGTCATTTCTAAAGAATTTTTAAAAGGGTAGTGAGGTAATGAGTATTACAGTTACAGGACTTGTCGGAAAGAAAATAAGGCACCATAGAAGAGCAAAAGAAATCACCATACAAGAATTAAGTCACAAATGTGGATTAACGGTTAATTATATTTCTTTGATTGAAAAGGGAGAGGCGAACCCGTCCCTGAACAAGTTGAATGCCATCGTGTGTGCTCTGGATGTTCAGTGGGAAGACATTATGCCGACTTGCGAGGAACACGAAGACATCTACAATCAAACGATTCTTTAATGAACTAATTTTCTCTTTTTAATTTCTTGTTCGATCAGAATGATAAATTCATTACTGAGTTTTAACTGTTTTGCTTTCTTATAGGCATCAATAAGGGCTTGGTCACTTAGGAGCCGGATAGGATTTCACCTCAATTATTCTTCGTATGTAGTATGTGAAATTTTCTCGAATCTCATAAAAGTGATAGCCTTTATTTGGTGTTTATTCGTACAGAAGCCTTGTTACAACTATATTGATGTTAATTACAACTATAGTTGTAATTATATAAAACTATTCATCGATGTGCAATAATAAAGTTAGTTAAAAGGATCTATTTATATGTAGTATGTAATCATTTAGGAATATAGTATGATTATTTTGTTTGCGTATTTTTCCACTTCTTCTATCACTAAAAAATCAGACGACCCAGGTCGTCTGATTTGGATACTTATTCAACCCTCATTCTGCGCATTTCGCCCTGTGTGCCAAACGACTTGAAGCAGCTGCTGCAATAGCTCCGACGATATCATCCAAAAAGGTATGACACATACCAGATGATTTATCATTCAGCCTCTCCAGAATCCCAGGTTTTTGCTTGTCGATATATCCGTAATTTGTAAATCCGATCGATCCATATACATTCACAATCGAAAAGGCCAGGATTTCATCCACACCATATAGTCCTTCATCCACTTCAATAATCGCCTGAAGCGGTTCTTCAAGCATCTTTTTCTCAGCCAATATATCAAGTTGAATACCTGTCAGTATTGCATTCTGTACTTCCCGCTTCGTTAACACACGTTCAACATTATAGACACATTCCTTTAGTTCAAGATCAGGATGATATTTTTGTTGAAGGTACATGACCAATTGAGCGATATCTTCAATCTCCACTCCTCTTTCATGCAGCCATTTACGTGCCGTTTTCTCTAATAAATCCATTGATTCTTTATCCTTCATCCTATTCACCTTTTCTTTGAAAGATTATAAAACCCCTATTTCGATTAGACGAAGCCTTGTTTTACACATATGATTCCTATTTAAAAAATAGACATAATAATAGCTTCTACTCTCATTCTTGCCCATCTCCAGTTTCAGATATTCATAAATGTCTTTAAAGGTTATATTCATATAATGTGTGTCCTTCAAAATGAAGGAAAATGACAATATGAAAAAGAACTTCTGTGACACAGATCGCCCTGCGAAAAAGAAAAAGACGGTCACTTTAGATAGGAGAGATCAACATGTCTCAAGAAATATTAATCAATCATTTTGGATTGCATCCAGAGAGGGCATTCTTTGATGGAATGATGAATCGATATTTGGTTGGGGGGTTAGTATATAGTATTGTCGGCGTAACGAATATGGAACAAGAAACCTTGGTGGAACTCTACAAATTGGCAGAGCACCTAAAAAGTCAGGGGGATCGGCATGTCTCAACCTTCGTCCCTAACAACGAAGGAAGATTTCTTGTTGTCGAAAAAGATAAAGACTTTGTGGTGCTGAGAAATGAAAGCATCCAATCCCCCCCTGATAATAAGCTGGGAAGAAAGTTAAGCAAATTCCATTTCAGGGGACGGACCTTTGATGAAAAGGTGGATAAAATAAATCGTATGGGCCAGTGGAAGAGTCTGTGGGAAAAGCGGCTGGCCCAGTTAGAGAAAGCGTACTATCAGGTTATCCAGGATCAACCGGCTGATGAGTTTGAACGTCGTTTTGTCGAGAGCTACCCTTATTACAGTGCTTTGTCGGAAAACGCCATTCAGTACCTGGTGGATACGGAGCTGGATGAGGACCCGAAGCAAGAGGATGCCGGCACGGTTTGCCATGAACGTTTTCTTCAATCTACATGGGGGACTGAGGTGTGCATTCATTTTCCTTTTGAGTGGGTGTTCGATCACTGCAGCCGGGACATAGCGGAATGGGTTAGAGAAAGATATTTCATGAGAAGCCAAACGTTTCATCCTGAGCTTCAGGAATTCATGAGAGAGTATGAATCCATCACCCCACTGTCACCATTCTCATGGAGACTGCTGTATTCACGACTTCTGTTTCCCCTTCATTATTTCGAATGCATCGAGGAATATTATATTTCAGATTCTGAGCAGAAGAAGAAGGTAGTAGAAGAGAAGCTGGAGAACTATCTGAAAAATTCCCATCAATATGAGGCATTTCTGTCTGACTTTTATCATTTGTCCGAAGTACCGGTGAAAAAATGGGGAATTCCCCTTGTTGCATGGCTTTAAACAATCAAGGTCTTCACAGACTCTAACCCCTGTATACCTTCACTTTTATGCTAAACTGAAGGAAAGTGAAGTGAAGGTAGGGGATACATATGAAGCCATCCATATACATTACGAGAAAATTGCCTGAGTCAGTGATTACACCATTGCTGAGCGAATTTGAAGTCGACATGTGGGAACAGGAGGATGTCCCGGTGCCAAGGGATATCCTTCTCCGTAAAGCCGAGAGCTCCACTGCTTTACTTACGATGCTGTCGGACAGGGTAGACAAGGAGCTATTACAGAACTCTCCTTCTTTGAAAGTCGTGGCCAATCTTGCGGTGGGATATGACAATATAGATCTTGAAATGGCAAAAAAATTAGGCATAACCATTTGTAACACGCCGGATGTCCTAACGGAAACTACGGCCGACTTAACCTTTGCTCTGTTAATGGCGACGGCAAGACGAATTGTTGAAGCGGATCGCTATATTAAAGAAGGGAAGTGGAAAAGCTGGTCACCCCTTCTCCTGGCAGGCATGGATATTCATCACAAAACCATTGGCATCGTCGGGATGGGAAGCATCGGCGAAGCGGTAGCCAGAAGAGCCAAGGGGTTCAATATGAATGTTCTTTATCATAATCGTTCCAGGAAGCATGAAGCGGAAAGAGCCCTTGGAGTTCAATATTCAACATTTGAAGACCTTTTAATCCAGTCGGATTTTGTTGTTATTCTTGCTCCACTGAATCGTGGAACAAAAGGCATGTTCCAGGAAGAACAATTCACCATGATGAAAAAAACAGGGATATTCATCAATGCAGCCCGTGGTGCGATTGTAAATGAAGAGGCATTAGAAAAAGCATTAAAGAGGGGTGACATTGCAGGTGCTGGATTGGATGTATTCGATGGAGAGCCGATTGATGCCGATCATCCACTTCTTGCATTTGATCAAGTTGTCGCACTTCCTCATATCGGCAGTTCCTCGAAAGAAACGCGTTATAAAATGATGGCCTTATGCGTGGAGAACATTCAGGCAGTTTTAAAAGAAGGTCAACCGAAGACGGAAGTACAATGAAAAAAAGCCTAAATCCGATTAAGGATTTAGGCTTTAACGTGAATTGAATTAGAATACTTGCTCTACTTCAACGATACCTGGAACTTCTTCCACTAAAGCGCGTTCGATTCCTGCTTTTAGCGTGATTGTTGAACTTGGGCAGCTTCCGCAAGCACCTAGAAGGCGTAATTTAACGATTCCGTCTTCAACGTCCACTAGTTCACAGTCTCCACCATCGCGAAGTAGGAACGGACGTAATTTATCTAATACTTCCTGAACTGGTGCAATCATTTCGTTTTCAGCCATAATTATCTACTCCTTTCCTTACTCTCTATTATAATGACATATTCACAAAAAATCTATCAACCTGCAAACTATTGGGAATTTCTTTTTTGGAAATTGTTTTTCATGAATTTTAGTGTAAAAAAATGGACCGTTCCTTTCCGCTCCAGGCACTTCCTTTCCGCGGGGAGGAAGTCGAGCCTCCTCGGGCTTTGCCCTGCGGGGTCTTGACTTTTCCTCTATTTCCCGCAGGAGTCAAGTTCCTTCCGCTACAATCCACTCTGTGCTTCTATTTTTCAGCCAATTTGAATATCGGAAAACTTCACATCAAGCTTCCGCCTGTGTTAGCCCAATAGACCTATGTCATTCAATTCTCTTCAGGGAGAATCAATCTTTAAAACATGGGTTTGTACTTACTAACGAAATGAAAACTAAAATACATTTCGACGATTTTATAAGGGAGCAGTGTTGGATTTCCCCTTTTGTTATAAAGAGGTGTAAAATCACTTAGAGAGAATTTTAATTAGACTGTTTTCTCTCTTATAAGCTCTGTCACGAAATCTTCAATAGATGGTGAGGGGAACTGCGGAGACTCCGGCGGATTTTGGGCGTGCCGAGACCCCGGAAGCGAAGCTGAGGAGGCTCGGCCGAACGTCCGCGGAAAGCGGAGCGGTTCCCCTCACCATCCAGCACATACTGGGTGACAGAGCACATAGCAGTTCTCATGTTATAAAAAGGAAAGCTTTGTGAACAGTGCATAAGAAATTTTTAAAAAGCAATTTCCAGTACAGAAATTCACATTTTATCGTTCCAACCTTGCTACTTTTTTTGTAAAATAAACAAGAGAGGGAAAGCAAAGGGGAGAGAGAAATGGAGCGTAAGCCTGTTGAACTTTATGTATATGGGGCAGAAATACTTTGTCCAAGCTGCGTGAATTTACCATCATCAAAAGAAACGTACGAATGGCTTGAGGCTGCTGTCAGCCGGAAGTACCCAAACCAGCCCTTCATGATTAAATATGTAGATATTCACAATCCTCCTGAAGATGAAGTCGTAAAGCAATTTGCTTCAAGAGTCATCGAAGAGGATATGTTTTATCCGATTGTCCTGTTAGAAGGAAATATTGTCGGCGAAGGGAATCCTCGTTTAAAAACGATTTACTCTGAGCTTGAAAAGTATGGGTATAAAGCGGTTTAATTCGTGGGGGTTGAAAAAGGCTTTTCTGATTGGGCTAGCTTTTTCAGATGGATAGGTGAATCAAAAAAAGAACCGCACATCAATCGCGGTTCTTTTTTTACATCATCCATTATGATACTTATACATCCACAACACACCGGACTTCAACAATCGAGCGACACGACCTGTTATGGAGCGCTCGTTCACCAGGCCGAAACCATGTTTTTTTCCGAGTGAACCGAGAATTCCTTTTAGCTTAATCTTTGGTAATTCCGCAGGGAGTTCTTCGTTTTTCCAACGTTTAAGTAAAACCGTCACGATTTGTTCTGCTTGTCCCTCGGCAAGCTGGGCACTTGGAGCTTGAGGAAGGCTTGCGCAGTCACCGACCACGTATACATTCTCATCCTGAGGCAGGTTATGATACTTTGTCAGAATAACGCGACCGCTTGCATCTTTTTCAACATCCATATCACGGACGACTTTGCTTGGCTGAATGCCCGCTGTCCAAACGATTGCATCGCAGAAAATCTGTTCTTCATGGTTATGAAGGGTGTTTGGCTCCACTTTTGTAATATTCGATCCATTGACGATGTCTACGTCATTTTCGTCGAACCACCCGTGAACATAAGAGCTTAGACGTTCAGGGAAGGCATTAAGAATACGCGGACCGCGATCGAATAATTTAATTTTCAAATCAGAACGGCTTTCACGAAGCTCACTCGCAAGCTCAATCCCGCTTAAACCAGCTCCAACGATTCCTACAATCGAACCAGCTGGAAGATTACATAAGGTTTGGTATGTCTTACGGGATTTTTCAATTGTTTGAATGGAGTAAGTATGTTCGTCAGCACCAGGAACATTATGATATTTATCCTCACAACCGAGTCCAATCACAAGGTCGTCATAAGGAACTGGATCTTGGTCTGCCATATTTACGAGTTTGTTTTCCATGTCCACTCCGGAAATATCACCATACACATAGGATAAACGGGCATGTTCCGGGAATGATACGCGTACATGTTGATCTGAAATCGTACCAGCGGCTAAAGCATAGTATTCCGTCTTAAGGCAGTGGTAAGGATTTCGATCAATCAGGGTAATCGATACATCATCAGGTAATTGATTGGGTAATAAGCGAAGAAGAACGCGCATATTCCCATATCCTCCGCCAAGCAGCACTAATTGTTTCATGAAAAATTTCCCCTTTTTTGCACTCTACATTATGAATGAAATAGTGTGTTTGTATATGATTTATATCCCATAAATTGTATGGGACGGAATTGAAAGGACATTCACGCCGAAACGGGTCCTGAAAAAGTAAGCATTTTCAATATTAAGCATAATTCGCGCAATTATTACATTAATAAACCTATTAACATTAAAAGTATATCGAAATAGCGGCGTTTTCACAACAGAAATAAGCGAAAATGTTCACAATCTGTTATACCATTACATGGAATCAAATGATTGACGATAATGATAAAAAAAGATAGCATAACAATGAGTAGTGAGGTGATAGAATTGAAACCTATTATAGAATTTTGTATAAGCAATCTTGCTAGTGGTGCGCAAAAAGCGCTTGAGATATTAGAAAGAGACCCAAACCTTGATGTCATTGAGTATGGATGCCTGGGTTACTGCGGGAAATGCGCCCAATCCTTTTATGCTCTCGTCAATGGTGAAGTCGTAACAGGTGATACACCTGAAGAACTGGTGGACCATATCTATCAATTTCTTGAAGATAATCCAATGTTCTAAAGAAAAGCTGGTCTTGTGACTGGCTTACTTTTTTGATTTTAAAACTATTTTTTGTCTTGAAGGTGAAAAAACCAGTGGAGTGACCACTGGTTTTCTTTTACAAAGACTTTGCTTCTTTATAACGGTCCCGTATTTCATACCAGCGCTCTCTGGCCATTTCAACGATCTTCGGTTCGGTGGAGAGATGCTGTTTACTAATGACTTTAGATAAATATACGACCGATTCCTCGATTTTATCCTGTCTTCTCAATAATTCCGCGATGATATAAAGGAGTTTAGTTTCGGACATCAAAGAACCCGATACGCCATCTGTTAAATAGGCATCAATGTATTCATGAGTAGCAAGGTTAATGAATCGTCTTTCCTGTTTTTTTTCTTGTGTCTTTCGATAAAGCCATGCTGTCCGGAGATATAACCCTGCTATGGTCACCTTTTTCTCCTTTTTAATAAGGGCACAGTAGGCTGCCAATTTATATGTATTGATCGCATCGGCATATGACCTCAGTTTTCCATAATCCTGTGGCTGCCAGTGCAGGCTGATTTTCTCCTCCAGATCTTCTTTGAGAACAGGAGGTATGTATGCTGTGAAATCATCTGTATATGAAAATCCACACTTTGGACATACAGAAACGTTATAAAGTAAAGGATTTACATCAATTGAGTCATACTGGGGGCAAAAGTCACTGTCATATCCTGCTACCTTCACAAAGCGGGACCTGATCCTAGTTGTACTGTAAGAGTGTTTACACGAAAGGCACTGTGTTTTTTTATCATAAAAGGGTGTCACTACCGTCATGAATATCACCTCATAATCAGGACTATTTACCTTATTATACCCTGATGGAAGGATAAAGGACTAGTGTTTTCTTGAAAGGTGATAAGTAAAAAGTCACGAATTCTTGTTATGAATAAAAGTTTCCTTCCAATCATTCACCAAAGCCCCTTTGGTTGAGTAGTAAAATAGAAAGGAGTATACTAAGAAGTAAGAAATGAATAGGTTGGGGGTGTAATGAATGAGTGAAGTAGTCATTCTGACAGAAGCCGCGGCCCTTCAGATTAAAGATATGATGAAGGAACATGACGAAACAGATGCCATGTTACGAGTAGCGGTTAAAGGGGGAGGCTGTAGCGGCCTTTCTTACGGTATGGGATTTGAACATGAGCTTCAAGATGGGGATACAACACTGGAACAGCATGGAATCAAGCTTGTTGTAGCCAAAAATGATGCTGCTATTTTGAACGGTACCAAAATAGATTACAAGCAGTCCATGATGGGCGGCGGATTCACCATCGACAATCCGAATGCCATCGCTTCATGCGGATGCGGTTCATCGTTCGTGACGGCGACGAATAAGGGTACACCGGAGAATTGCTGATGAATAAGAGGGACGGACCTCCATTTTGGAGGTCCGTCCCTTTTTCATGATTAATGGATATTTTTTAGCGCTTCTTCAACAGGTGTGTCACCGCTTAAGATTTCGAATACTTTATGATTCGTTTCTTCGATGGTCAAGGAGTCCACGAGTACTTTCGCGACATCTTCACGGGATATGTCCCTGCTTTTGTCTTCAATGGAGGTAGAAGCTTCAATCTTTCCTGTCCCTTCATCGAATGAAAGGGAGCCAGGTCGAATGATTGTATAATTTAGACCGCTTTCCTTCAAGTGGGCATCCGCTGCCCCTTTTGCTTTTAAGTAAAACTGTAGGGCATCCGGGCCGCTTGACGGATTATCTGCACCCATTGAGCTAAGCATCACAAAGCGCTCAATCCCCATCTTCTTCGCATAATCCACTGCTTTCTTTGCACCTTCCTGATCGATTGCAAGTGTCTTATCGTTTCCTGTTGAACCACCGCTGCCAGCAGCAAAGATAACGGCATTCACATTTTCGAGTGCGTAGGAGAAGTCCTGTTCGAGATCCGCCACAATCGGTCTTGCCCCCAGGTCTTCCATATCCTTGGCTTGCTCTGTCTTTCGAATCATGGCTCTCACAAAATGTTGACTGCTGTTTGAAAGTTCTTTCACTATGTGTCGGCCAGTATGACCGTTTGCTCCAATAACTAGTACATTCATGCATCCATCATCCTTTATCTAAGTTTTTTTATCCTATTATTGGTCTACCCATTCACTGCTAAAATAAACAATTTGATGGGTAGGTGTAATCAGGATCAATGTTTGACACATTATTTCTGCGATTGGATATTCTGTTTCTTAAGAGCGGGAATAATTTTGATGTTTTGACTTGTGATGTTCTCCCGGATCCCCCGCTGTAGGTTTACATTCAAATAAAAAGGCTATATAGATCTGCCAAGGCTTTGTCAACCAGGTTTATGCTGGACGGTGAGACCCCGGAGGCTCACCGCCAGCCCCGCGGAAAGCGAGCATCCTGGAGCGGAAATCAACTATTACTTTCTCCTCTACAATAGCAACAAACTTTACGAATAGAGCCAACAAAAAAGAGGCTCAGGTATAAATATCCTGAACCTCTCACATAGTGGGCTTTAGTCTGTAAACATGGATGTACTGTGCATCGGTTGGACTCTTGCTTTCGGATCCATATAAGCTTTGGCATTATTAACCGCTGTCGGTGCTTCGCCAAATCCACTGGCAATGAGTTTGACTTTCCCATCATAGGTACTGATATCACCTGCTGCATAAATGCCTGGAATATTCGTTTCCATTCTCGAGTTAACGACGATTGAATTCTTTTCGATTTCCAGTCCCCAATCTTTGATTGGACCAAGAGATGAAACAAAGCCAAAGTTCACGATCAGCTCATCGAGATCAAGAATCTCCTTCTCGTCACCCTTTGTTTCTTCCAAAATCAGCTGATTGATTTTGTTCTCATCGACAACCAGCTCTGAAGGAACATAAGGTGTTTTCAGTTCCACGGTTGAGTTGTGCAAATTCTCCACACTATGTTCATGGGCTCTGAATTTATCTCTTCTGTGAACGAGGTAGACCTTTTCTGCAATCGGCTCAAGCATAAGCGCCCAATCAACGGCAGAATCACCACCACCACAAATGACAACTTTCTTGCCTTTGAAATGTTCCAGTTTATCAACAAAGTAATGAAGATTCTTACCTTCAAATTCAGATGCATGCTCAAGTTCCAGGCGGCGAGGTTGGAATGCACCGTTCCCTGCTGTGATGATGATCGTCCTAGAAAAATGAATTTCTTTATCGGTTGTGAGCTTAAACATGCCATCAGCCTGTTTTTCTACACCTTCAACAGCTTGCTCAAGACAAATCGTCGTCTCAAATTTAGCCATTTGCTCTTTTAAATTATTTACAAGATCCTGGGCTTTCACTTTAGGAAAACCGGCAACATCATATATGTATTTCTCAGGATATAGAGTAGCCAGTTGGCCCCCGAGTTGTGGTAAACTTTCAATAATCTTAACTGATGCTTTTCTCATGCCGCCATAGAACGCCGTAAACAATCCTGTAGGACCGCCGCCTATGATTGTAATATCATACACTTTTTGATCTTCCTTCAACTAGATCCCTCCAACAATTAAGATGTTTTACATTTTAATTTATTCTATCATAGAGCAATCGATTCTTCACAGTAATTGAAATTATAATTGAGAATAATCAGTCTTTTCGGGGAGTGGTTTTCATACTTTTGGGGGAAATGGATTCTTATCCGTTTTTCGAGTTGTCCAGCTCCGGCGGCTAGAGGCTCGAGGTCATAAGTCAAACCAGCCAAAAAGGCAAAGAACGCCTTTCCGGCTGGTTCGTCTTATGCTTGTCGCCTCTGAACGAGCCGCCTCCGCTTTTCGAGTTGTCCAGCTCCGGCGGCTAGGCCCTCGAGGTCATAAGGCGAGTACACCAAAAAGGCAAAGAACGCCTTTCCGGTGTACTCGCCTTATGCTTGTCGGGCCTGGGCGAGCCGCCTCCGCTTTTCGGTGATGTCCAGCTCCGGCGGCTAGAGGCTCGAGGTCATAAGTCAAACCAGCCAAAAAGACAAAGAACGCCTTTCCGGCTGGTTCGTCTTATGCTTGTCGCCTCTGAACGAGCCGCCTCCGCTTTTCGAGTTGTCCAGCTCCGGCGGCTAGGCCCTCGAGGTCATAAGTCAAGTACACCAAAAAGGCAAAGAACGCCTTTCCGGTGTACTCGCCTTATGCTTGTCGGGCCTGGGCGAGCCGCCTCCGCTTTTCGGAATATTCTTAAGTTTTCAATTTCCTATATATATCTTGAAAATGCATGGTAAAAAGAATATTATGTAATGTAGGCATAATGTTAAGAATTTATGACAATTCTCGCATAAGTATGTAGTAGTTCGTGAAATACGTCACATACTTTCTTGTTTATCGTTTTCATTTATTTTTCATACAATACTTTCCTCTTAAATGAAGGAAAGCATCTCGTTTGATTTGTTTCAGTTTCTTTTGTATAGGGAAAAAGGTAATAGCATCAGATTGAACGGGATAAAAAAGCATGATGTGGAGGACTCTAAGAGTATCCAAAGCAAATTTATCAAAAAAGGTGGATGTGATTCAGTTGAGAAAGCCAAGAATCGTTGTATTAGGTGCAGGGTATGGTGGATTAATGACGGTAACTCGTCTTCAAAAGCAATTAGGCACGAATGAAGCAGAAATTATTTTAGTTAATAAAAATGATTATCACTACGAAACCACTTGGTTACACGAAGCTTCTGCAGGTACACTGCATCATGATCGTGTACGTTACAACATTAAAGATGTTGTCAACACAAGCAAAGTAAACTTCTTACAAGCTACTGTTGAAGACATTAAAGTAGAAGAAAAGAAGGTCATCACAAGTGACGGTGTAGTAGAATTCGATTACCTTGTTGTTGCATTAGGTGCAGAATCTGAGACATTCGGTATCCAGGGTCTTCATGAGCATGCATTCATGATTTCGAACATCAACTCTGCACGTCAGATCCGTGAGCATATTGAATTACAATTTGCTACGTATAAAAACGAAGAAGAGAAGAAAGACGACCGCCTTACAATCATTGTAGGAGGAGCAGGATTCACTGGAATCGAATTCCTGGGTGAATTAGGTAACCGTGTTCCTGAGCTTTGTCATGAATATGATATCGATCGCAAGAAAGTTCGCATTGTGTGCGTGGAAGCTGCACCGATGATCCTTCCTGGATTCGATCCTGAGCTAGTGAAATACGCGCGCGCCAAGCTTGAGAAAAAAGGTGTAGAATTCCACATCGGAACGCCACTTAAAGAAGCGAAGGCTGACAGTGTCTTAATCGCTAAAGGTGAAGATGAAGTAGAAGAAATCAAGGCTGGTACGATCGTATGGGCTGCAGGTGTACGCGGTAACTCCATCATCGAAAGAGCTGGAATCGAAAACATGCGTGCCCGTGTGAAAATCAACAAAGATCTTCGCGCTCCAGGTCATGACAACATCTTTATCATCGGTGACTGTTCACTTATGATCAATGAAGAAACTGAGCGTCCATACCCGCCGACTGCACAAATCGCGATGCAGCAAGGTGAAGTATGTGCCCGCAACATTGCTGCTTTACTGCATGGTAAAGATCACTTGGAAGAATTCACTCCAGACATCAAAGGAACAGTATGTTCACTTGGTGAGGACGACGCAATCGGTGTCGTTTACGGTAAGAAAATCACCGGAACAAAAGCTTCTTTCATGAAGAAAGTAGTCGACAACCGCGCGCTTTACATGGTTGGTGGACCATCACTTGTCTTCAAAAAAGGTAAGTTCAAGTTCTTTTAAGTCTTAAATCATATAGTGAAAAGCAGGGTGGTTTCCGCTCTGCTTTTTATTGTGGGGAAATGTTACGGAGGTGTTCGAGAGTGAAAAGGGGCAAGGTTTGGCTTGCGGTGGCTGGACTCGTCATAGATGAGAATGGTAAATGGCTTGTGGTGAAAAAGAAATACAGCGGTTTGAAAGGGATGTGGTCCCTGCCTGCTGGTTTCGTCAATCCGGGAGAAGCAGTCGATGATGCGGTAATCAGAGAAGTAAGAGAGGAAACAGGTTTACATACAATCATCAAAGGGATTGTAGGAGTCCGCTCAGGTGTCATCCAAGATGATGTCAGCGATAACATGCTGATCTTTCTATTGGAAAACAAGGAAACTTCTTCTATTCAAATGGAAGAAAAAGAATTGTGGGATGTAGGGTGGAAGTCACCTCAGGAATTATTGGAGGATGATAAAACATCCGTCATGGTGCATGAGATGATTAAACAATTGACTGTTCAAAAAATATTAAGCCCCATAGAAGGGATCAATCCAGGGGACCACTTCGCCTACACGCAGTACAAATTATTTTTATAAAATTCTGTAAATTTTAAGAAAAAAAGAGATAATGAAAGAAAAACACAAATGTATTCGCTTTCTTAACGGTACATCCCCTCTCATGTCCCTTTTCTTTATTAGAGATAGATGATATATTATCAGAAAATTAAGAAATTAAAGAAAAGGGAGAGGGAATTATGAGAGCTACTGCAAGTACTAAAACGAAATACTGTCTTTATTGTTCAGGAAAAGGATACTTTCAGCTAGTATTGGGTGGTTCTGAAACGTGTCCGTGCTGCGGAGGCAGTGGGAAACAGAAATAAGCCCTAAGAGATAGATGAAAAAGCAGATCTGATGAAGTTAGATACTTCTATTGGAGGTACGGATCCTGATTTGGGTCTGTTTTTTTTATGATCTCCTGATGTAAAATATAAGTCTATTTTGTGAATAAGCTACAAATCTTCTTGAAAATATTGACGCTTTCATTACACTCGGGGTACACTAATCTTTAGTGTTTATGGAGGTGTAAACGGTAAAATGCCTATACATGTAATGTTAATTTCGATGCTTCTATTTTTTGTTCTATTTTTCGGAATAGGCTTTTTGTTAAATATGTTATTGCGTATGACGTGGATTATGGCCATCATTTATCCTATTGTCGTCATTTTTATTGTGGATGATGTTCGTTTTATAGATTATTTCCGAAATGCCGGCGAGTCGTTTTCTGAGTTAGGTACGAAAATCAGCCACTTGGCTGTAGCCGATCTTGTGATCTTAGGGAGTGGGCTGGCAGGAGCGATTCTTTCAGGAGTCGTGATGAGAATTTTAAGAGCAAAAGGATATCGAATGTTTTAACCGCATCCGTTTAACCGAGGGATCTCCCCTAAGTTGAACGGTTTTTTAATATGATTTTTTTCGGAAATTGTACATACTAGTTGAAGTGAGAATAGGATATATCTACTGCAAGGTCGCCTTTGAGCGGTGAAATTCATCTATAGGGAACGCTTAAAACTATAACCTGAATAATTTCCAAATATTGAAACTATTCGATTTTTTTCTCAATTTATGCATATATCTCCTCCTGGTTGGGAAGTATTAAAGGTAGGAGGAGTGAATACATGAATTTGTTTAAAACATGGACGAAGAGATTCGTTATGGTCAGTTTGTTCATCCTGGCATTGGGAACTACTTTTCAATCAGTCTCCGGAGTAGAGGCTCAAACCTTTAAAACCTGGTTGATGGACAAGGGTGACCGTGATCAAACCAATTTTAATTATAAAGAGCATCAGACAAATCGTTTAGGATTGTCACTTAAATTTCTTAAGAGGCTGGCAGGCTTTGAAACTCAGATTTCTGCGAGTACACCTGTTGAACCGAGAACGTTGGAAGAGTCGGTTGATTGGGATCAGTATACGAAGCATAATGTTGTAGCGACAGGCTATACAGCCGGGGTTGAATCGACCGGGAAGAATCCGGGACATCCCCTGTATGGAATTACATACTCAGGAGTAAAAGTGAAACGTGATTTATATTCTACGATTGCAGCCGATCTTTCCGTTTATCCTATTGGTACCATTCTTTTTATCCCCCATTATGGATATGGGGTTGTAGCCGATAAAGGGAGCGCTATTAAGGGGAATAGACTGGACCTCTATTATGAGACTGTGGATGATGTATATAATGAATGGGGTAAACAGACACTGGATGTATATGTGATCCAGATGGGTTCAGGTGAGTTATCCGAGCAGCAATTAGTAGCTCTTAATGAAAATAAATCCATGCAGGTGTTTAGACAGCAGATTTTATCGCCTAAAGAAGAATAATCAAGAAAAGCACGCAGTTTCACTGAACTGCGTGCTTTTTAGCGTCATTGGACCTCTTCATACAATTCTGGATGGAGCATTTCTGCAAGCTTGACAGCTCCCTTTAATAGAAGAGGGGACGGCCTGCAATAGAGGGCTTCTTCCAGGACAACGATTCGATCCAGTTGAACGGCTCTCATGTCGTTCCATCCTGGACGATTCCTGACGATATCAGGGTTAACCCGTTTCTGCTGAACGCCGACCCAGGCAAGACAGATATAGTCGGGATCACGCTTTCGTACATCTTCCCAATCCGTTTGAACACTCGCCAGGTCCACATCCTCATAAAGATTTCGTGCCCCGATCATCTCGCTCAACTCGGTCAACCAGTTGATCTTACCAGGGGTGAAAACAGGCTTTGGCCACCATTCCCAGTAGAGAGATGGAGGATGGTGAACCCCGGAACTAATCGTTTTTAAGCGTGTTACGGTTTGTAGAAATTCACTCTGACGTTTCATGGCATGTTCTTCGATTCCACACGCTTTTCCAACCGTTAAAAGATCTTCTGCTATATCAGAAAAGCTCTGAGGGTTTAACGTAATGTGGGGGATGTTCCGCTTATCCAGACTTTCTATGTTTTTTTCCATTCCTGGTACACTTAACGAAGAAAACACCAAATCAGGCTCCAAGGACTCTAACTTATCCATATTTATGGAGAGATCCGGTCCGAGCCGGGGAAGTGATTGGACCTCTTCAGGATAATCGGAGTAATCATCCACTCCTACGAGGAATGGAGTTAATCCGAGGTAATCGATTATTTCTGTATTACTTGGACAGATTGAAACAATTCTCATCGTGCCACTCCTATGCATAAAAGAAATAATGAAGAAGAAGGGTCAGAATAATTCCGGAAAGTCCACCAAAGAACACTTCAATGGGTTTGTGTCCGAGTAATTCCTTTAACTCCTTGCGCTTTTCCTGTTCAGGTTTGTTCTGCCAGCCTTTTGCTTCTGACATGAACCTCTGGAAATCGACCATCAATCGATTCAGGACAATGGCTTGTTCTCCTGCCTGCCTTCTCACACCCGTTGCGTCAAACATCGTAATGATGGCAAACATGGCGGAAACAGCAAAGACTGGGGAATCCACTCCTACTTCCAAAGCTACTCCAGTAGATAATGCCGTAACGGCCGCAGAATGGGAACTCGGCATCCCGCCTGTTGAGGTGATTAATGACCAATTTAATTCCCTCGTAGCGATAAATTGTATGGGAACCTTAACAAACTGAGCAAAAAAGATTGAAAATAAAGATGCCCATAATGGAAAATTAAAAAATACTTCCATGCTGTGAAATGCCACCCTTTCAATTGTTTGAATAAAAATAATGTTCTCATTATATCATACCCTATTTACCTCTTTAATTAACTTTATGGTTCGGTTTGTTAGAAAGTCGAAATAGTGGGACATCTTCGCTATAATAGAAGGTGGAGGTGTCGGAAAAATGAAATTTTCGATTAATCAAAATGAATTGACAGCTGCTAATCAGGAGTGCCTGGTTGTTGGGATTTACAATCAACCAACATTTGATGGGAAGCTGAAAGAGCTTGACCGCAAGTTCGAGGGCTATCTTACACAGCTGGTAAAAGACGGAGACATATCTACAAAAACAAAGAAAGTGACCAAAGTACATACATTTGGAAAGCTCGAAACGAAGAGATTATTGTTCGTTGGTCTTGGAAAACAAAAAGAGCTTACGTTTGATTCTTTAAAAGAATCGTTAGGTATAGCATCAAAAGCTTTAAAGCAGATGAAAGTGTCGTCTTTTTCAGTAGCACTGGATACATTTATCACTGAAGAAATGGTAGCAACAGATGCAGCTCATGCATTTATGGAAGCCTTTACGATGTCTACATATGAGTTCCATGGCTATAAGAAGAAATCAAATCAACGGGAAGTACACGTAGAGTCGATCGAGTTCTTTACAAGCGAAGACTCTAAGGAAGTAGAGACGGCTTTACATATCGGCTCCGCCTTTGGGAACGGAGTCAATTCAGCTCGTACGCTGGTGAACACTCCTGGTAATCTATTAACCTCTACTAAATTAGCCGAATACGCCCTTGAATTGGCGAAGCGATATAACTTTGAAGTTGAAATTTTGGATAAAGAAGAGATGGAACATCTGGGCATGGGCGCACTGCTTGCTGTAAACCAGGGATCCGTTGAACCGCCCAAAATGATCGTTCTTAAGTACAGCGGGAAAGATGAGTGGAAGGATGTCATCGGTTTGGTTGGAAAAGGAATTACCTTTGATACAGGAGGTTATTCTATTAAGCCTAAAGATGGAATCGTGGGAATGAAAACCGATATGGGGGGAGCAGCAGCGGTTCTGGGTGCCATGGAAATCATCGGTGAAATCAAACCGGAACAAAACGTAGTTGCCGTCATTCCTTCAACAGACAATATGGTGAGCGGCTCTGCATTCAAGCCTGACGATGTGATAACATCAATGAGCGGTAAAACCATTGAAGTGTTAAATACAGACGCTGAGGGCCGTCTCGCACTTGCTGACGGTATGACCTATGCAAAGCATCAAGGAGCAAATTATTTAGTGGACGTTGCAACTTTAACCGGTGGAGTCATCATTGCTCTGGGTGAAGACAAAACGGGGGCACTCACGAATAATGAAGCGTTTTTCGAGCAAGTGCTGGAAGCGTCAGGGGAATCAGGTGAATATATCTGGCAGCTTCCTTATACAGAAAACGACAAGAAGCGTGTTCGTGGAAGTGATATTGCCGACTTGAACAACTCCCCGGGACGAGCTGGTCATGCCATCATGGGCGGGGCATTTGTCGGAGAGTTCGCGGAAGGTCTTCCTTGGGTACACCTTGATATCGCCGGTACGGCTACGACGAAAGGCAGCTATGAACTGGGCCCGAAAGGCGGTACGGGTGTCATGGCAAGAACCCTTGCACTATTAGTCGAGCGTTTTGTGCCTTTAGAAAAATAATATGATGGATTGGAGAGTCTTTTTTCAGTGTTTAAGTACGATGACACTGAAAGAAGGCTTTTTTTTGTGTGATTCATATTTTTGAATGAATGGGGTGACAAAAATTGTAGAAAATACTGTGATCCAGTTGAGGATAATCAGGTAATCCGGCCGTTTTCCTTCAGAATCCGGCAGAAATAGGCGAAAATCCAGCGACTTATCTTCAGAATCCAGCCGTTTATGACCAGAATCCAGCCGATTTACATTTAACGGAAAATTAAATCGACCCAACCAGACCCAACCCTATGAACTCACCATTCTACTGAAAAATTTCCCATGCCATCTTTTACTCTGCTAAAGTGTTGACAAACTATCTTTATCTTGTTAAAGTTGAAATCGTGATTTTATTACTCTACCAATTTAGCGAACTAAAGCAAAACGATATATCGTTGCATGGGGAATTTTGAGGAGGAAGGTAGTTATGAATGCAGTAGTTATAGCAGTTCTTGTCATGCTTGTACTAAGCCTGGTACGCGTGAATGTTGTATTCGCTCTGATCACTGGTGCGTTAGTCGGAGGATTGACTGGTGGACTGGGATTAAACGAGACGATATCCATATTTACTGAAGGAATAAGCGGCGGAGCAAGTATCGCCTTGAGTTATGCATTACTGGGTGGATTCGCGGTGGCGATTTCCTACACGGGAATCCCGAATCTGCTTGTTGACTGGGTACTGAAGGTTGTTGGGAAAAAAGGCGATTCTAGAAAAACAGCCCTTTCGAAAGCACTTATTGTTTTATCTATTTTAATTATGGCTTGTTTTTCACAGAATGTGATTCCGATTCACATTGCTTTTATTCCTATTTTGATTCCACCTTTATTGAAGGTGATGACAGAGTTACGGATAGACAGACGTTTAATCGCATCCGTGATTACGTTTGGTTTAACGGCTCCATATATACTTTTACCTGTAGGATTTGGCTTGCAGTTCCATGAAATCATTGCTCAAAACATGGGCTCAAGCGGCATGGAAATTGCTTTAGGTGATATTCCGAAAGCGATGCTCCTCCCTGTAGGGGGCATGGTGATCGGGTTACTCATCGCCGTGTTCGTGAGCTACCGCAAACCAAGGGACTACAATGAAGCAGAAGAAGTGATCGCTGAAGAGAAGGTTGTTTATAATAAAAGAGCGATGATTTTTGCTCTCGTTTCCATCGTTGTCGCTTTATACGTTCAGCTTCAGCTGGAATCAATGATCTTTGGCGCTTTAGCAGGTATTGCCGTTCTTTACATTTCCGGGTCGGTTAAATGGAAAGAGGCTGACGGGTTATTGAATGAAGGAATGAAAATGATGGCTTTCATAGGCTTTGTGATGATTACTGCATCAGGTTTTGCTGAAGTGGTAAAAGCCACTGGTGATGTCGAAACATTGGTTGAAGCGACTGCTGACGTAATCGGAGGAAACCAGGCATTAGCCGCTCTTATTATGTTGATTGTAGGGCTTCTTGTGACAATGGGAATCGGATCTTCATTTGCTACGATTCCAATCATTGCAGCCATCTTCGTACCGCTTGCCATGGAGCTTGGATTCAGCCCCCTTGCAACGATTGCGATCGTTGGTACAGCAGGGGCACTTGGTGACGCAGGTTCCCCGGCATCGGACAGTACGCTTGGACCGACAGCAGGATTAAATGCGGATGGACAGCATAATCACATTTGGGACACGTGTGTACCAACATTCTTACACTACAATATTCCACTGATACTATTCGGCTGGATTGCAGCCATTATTCTATAGAAAGCAAGGGACATGTGCCCTTGTTTTTTTTATTTCACAGACAGTTCATCACTCAATAGATCATCGCCCACTTCACTCTTCAATCGTTCGTATACATAGTAGTGGAGCCTATATTATTAAGGTAAGGAGAAATGAATAAATGAGAATAGCAGTGTCATCACTGGACACTGCTATTCTTTCGTTATGGTAAAAAGGGTGGAGCACATACACTACATCCACCGGACAATCACAATCAAGTGACAGCAATCTACCTGTCCAAGCTTTTCATCGAAGACTAAACGCACACCGTCAGGATTAAATGAGACGACGGGCTGTACTTTTGTGCCGATGGTTTGAAGTAGTTTATGTACTTCAGGAAGGTTCGATTGCTGTGCAGCCCTCATAAATTTCGATGAAAAATCATTTGAAGTTTTAATTCTTTCGAGCACTTTTTGGGCATCTTCCATCAAGCTCAAAGTTTTACCTGCTGAAGACATGAACGTTTTGGTTTCAACAGGGGGATAATTGCGGTTGTATGAAGGCTGTGCCCTTGAATAAATAGGCGGATAGGGGCGTTGAATGGGCGGATAAAAAGGATGGTATCGATACATAACATAACCCCTTTCTTAGGAAAGCTCTAAGGAAATGTATGAAAATGAAGAGGGAATTATTCATGAATCAAAAAGGTGGAAGGAGGGAGCGGGCAAGCCCTTTTAGGGAAAATAAAGGATTTTCACAGCCACTATAGAACAGATAGTATAGAAGAATATTATGATGAGGTGATTCACATGAATATGGAAAATACATTAATCAGTACATTAGGAATTGAGTTTGTTGAATTAGGTAAAGGAAAAGTAATTGCGACGATGCCAGTGAACGAAAGAACCAGACAGCCATTCGGATTCCTTCATGGAGGAGCGTCAGTGGCACTTGCAGAAACCGTTGCGAGTGTTGGTGCGGTGCAATTAATTGATCTGGATAAGGAGATTTGCTTTGGTTTGGAGATCAATGCCAATCATATTAGAGCAAAGCGTGAAGGTCTTGTCACTGCCACAGGAACGGTGATGCACCAAGGGAGAACCACAATGGTTTGGGAGATTAAAATCACGGATGAGGACGATCAACTGATCTGTGTTTCAAGATGTACGATGGCGGTTGTGCCAAAACGCTAAATGGAAACCTTACATATCCGAATGTTTAAAAAGTGAATAAATGGGAAATCAATAACTAACCATTTGATTAGGAGGCTTTATTAAATGAGTTGGACAAAAAATGATTATCCGGATTCACTGAAAAACCTGCCTGCGGATGTTCGGAACAAAGCGATTGAGATTGCCAATGCTCTTCTCGATGAAGGGTATGAAGAGGGACGAGCGATTGCGATTGCCACCGACCGGGCCCATAAGTCTGAAGAAGGAAATGATTCGGATAAAACCGAATATCATGTCAGTCCACATGACGACGGCTGGCAGTTAAAGAAAGCAGACGGGCAACGTGCCATAATGGTAGAAGAGACAAAGGATAAGCTGTTGTCAAAGGCGAAGGACTATGTGACGGATCATTCCGGCACGCTTGTTGTACACAAACAGGATGGAAGTGTGGAGAATCACTTGTATCAACAATAAGAAAAAGGCTTGACCACTCGAGGAGATCCTCATGGGGTCAAGCCTTTTTGTTTCATCATTTGCTTTTTATTGACTGTTTTGGCGATCGTATTCTTTTTTATCTTTTAAATCATCCTGTACACTTTTATCCCAAAGCTTAACCCCGGAATTATAAGCAGCTCTCGAGATGAGGTGTCCAGCAACAGGTGCCGTCACAAAGATGAAGAAGATCGTCAGTATCAGTCTCGAATTAAAGTGTCCATGCTCCAAATAAAAGTAAAGGAATGTTGCCAAAAGAATCGACATCACGCCAAGTGTCGCACTTTTAGAAGCCGCATGATTTCTCGTATATACATCCGGGAGTCTCAGCAAACCAAAGGCAGTGACCAGGCTGAGAAACCCTCCTACTACTAAAAAGAACCCGATGAAAAATCTAATGATCTCGCTCACGTTCGATGATCTCCCCTTTCTCTAAGAACTTTGAAAAGGCAACGGTTCCCAAGAAAGCCAGAATCCCAAGAAGGAGAATAACTTCCAGAAAAGCGTAAGTATCGAGCATCATGGATACGAGGGCGATGATGGCAATCAGATTGATACCGATTGCATCCAGGGCTACCACACGGTCGGGGGTGGTTGGTCCTTTCACAACCCTGTATACAAGGCCCAGCATGGATAGGGAGACGCATAGCAGTGTGATTTGAAAAATCGTGTGTAACATTAGCGACTCACCTCCATAATGGCTTTTTCAAAGGAATTTTTAATCTCATCAATGGCTTGATCCACATCAGGGATATCGATGGCATGGACATAAAGTATCTTATTATCATACGATACATCCATCACGAGTGTCCCGGGTGTTAAGGTAATGAGATTAGCTAATAAAGTAATCTCCCAATCGGTTTTTAAATCTGTCGGTAAAGCGAAGATTCCAGGTTTGAAATCAAGCTTAGGTCTCAGAATCGTTTTTAGGACCGAAATGTTAGCAAGGATCAGTTCTTTTAAAAACAAGAAGAATAAGTTGATCACGGCAGCCACGCGTAATAAATAAAACCGTGAGCTGAAAAACCTTCTGAATGCAAATATCACAAGCAATCCTAGCAAATAGCCAATAATAAATGACTGAGAAGTAAAGGATACCGAAAGAAACATCCAGACAAAGGCCAGGAAAAAGTTTAATAAAATTTGAAATGCCATTCTACATTACTCCTTTAACACTGCGTCTATATAGAGATTCGGATTCACCAGTACTTCTGCTGCTTGTGAGAATAGAGGGCGGACCGCCTCGGCACCAAAGCCGTAACATACGGCTAACACGACGAGTAGTGCGGAAGTCATCCATAAGTAACGAGCGTGCCCTTTTGAAACTCCGGTGTATTCTTTTGGAGCTCCCCATATACCGTTAAGGAAGATTTTGATAACAGAATACAGTACCAATAGACTTGATGCCAGAATGACACCAGCACCCACATAGGCTTCTGCAGCAAAGCTTCCTCTTAGAATTAATAGTTTCCCTATAAATCCACTCAAAGGAGGGATCCCTGCCAGGGAGAAGGCTGCCACGAGGAACGTCCAGCCGAGCCACGGGTACTCTTTAATAAGGCCGCCCATTTTCTTAAGGTCGGTAGTCCCGGTTATGGCAATCATCACTCCAACCAGGAGGAATAGAGCCGCTTTAATAATCATGTCATGAACGAGATAGTAAATAGCTCCCTCTAGAGCTTCAGGGTTCATGGTTGACACCCCGAATAGTATCACACCAACTGCAATGATGATGTTGTAGATGATGATCTTCTTAACATCCCAATACGCGATGGCACCGATACATCCAAGTACGATCGTCAGGATGGCTAACATGCTCAGGATTTCATGTGTATACCCGATATCATGGTAGAAGAATAATGTGTACGTTCGTAAAATCGAATAGATCCCCACTTTTGTGAGCAAGGCCCCGAATAAAGCAAGCACCGGTGTTGGTGGTGCATAGTATGAGCCTGGTAACCAAAAGTAAAGAGGGAAGATCGCACCCTTAAGTCCGAAGACTAAGAGAAACATGATAGCGATCGCTGTAAGAATTCCCGGTTGATTCACATCGGCAATCTTTCTCGAAATATCTGCCATATTCAATGTTCCTACCACGGAATACAAGTAAGCCACGGCAATGACGAATAAAGCAGAGGAGATGACATTGACGAGGATGTATTTGATTCCCTCACGCAATTGAGCCTTAGTCCCGCCCAGAACGAGCAGAACATATGAACTCATCAGCATCACTTCGAAAAAGACGAAGAGGTTAAAGATATCCCCGGTTGTAAATGCCCCGTTCACTCCTACCATTAGGAACTGAACAACAGGGTAGTAGTAGAATCGTTCTCTGTCTGCCCCTATCGACTTAAAGGAATACAGTAACACGACCAATGTGATGATGCTTGTCGTCGTCACCAGTAAAGCAGAGAGCATATCAGAAACGAGTGTGATCCCAAAAGGAGCCACCCAGCTTCCTAAGTTAATCGTTTGTATTCCATCATTGGAGATGGTGTAGATGAGTACAAGGGATGCTGCAATGGTCGCCAGAGTCGAAATGGCTGAAATTCCACGTTGTACTTTCACATATTTGCTGACAAACATTAAGATAATCGCCGTAAATAACGGGATTAAAATAGGTAGTATTAATAAATTAGTCATTTCCTTCGTTTCCTCTCATTTGATCCATATTATCCGTTCCAAGCTCTTGATATGCACGATAAGCAAGAACAAGGAAGAAAGCTGTCACTCCAAAGCTGATAACAATCGCTGTTAAAATCAATGCTTGTGGTAACGGATCGACATAAGATTTTGCGTGTTCTCCAAGAAGAGGTGCAGCTCCTCCTTTTAGTCCACTAATGGAAAGAAGTAAAAGATGCGCGCCGTGACTCAGCAATGCTGTTCCAATAATGATTCGGAGCAAGCTTTTGGATAACATTAAGTAAACGGCGATCGTAATAAGAATTCCGACAACAATGGCCATTAATATCTCCATTATTCGCTCACCCCAATCGTTTGAATAATGGTCATCGTGACACCGATAACAACCAGATACACTCCCGTATCAAATAAGACGGCTGTATGCAGAGATGTCTTTCCTAACAGTGGAAGATGGAAATAATCGTACGCATGAGTCAGGAAAGGCACATCAAACAGAAGTGCCCCCGCAGAAGTTGCTACTGCCAGGAGTAAACCAATCGCAGTAACGATTTTATAATCCACCGGCAGGATAGTAGCTACTGTTTTGATATCATACGCCAACAACAGTAGTACAATCGCTGCCGAAGTCATCAAGCCTCCAATAAAGCCTCCACCCGGGGTATAGTGCCCGGCGAAGAAAAGTCTCAGAGAAAACAGGATAATGATGAATGCGACAACGTTCGTTACGGTTTGTAAGATGACGTCATTCGTTTTTGTTTTCATCCTTCTTTCCCCCTTGTCAGACGCAATTTAATCATGGAGAAAATACCAAGTGCGGCTATCGCCAATACACAAATTTCAAATAATGTATCAAATCCACGGAAGTCAACGAGTATAACGTTTACCATGTTCTTACCGCCCGCTTCTTCATACACATTCTCGATATAATAGCTTGAAATCGAATCGAAAAGTTTTGTGCTGTATGCAGAAATCGCAAATAAGGTAACGACTAGACCCACACCGATCGCAATCAATGCATTTCCAAGCTTGAATCTCATTCGTTCTTCATGCCTGCTTAAAGGAGGCAGGTGATAGAAGCAGAGTAAGAATAGAGCAACAGACACGGTCTCGATTACAAGCTGTGTCAGAGCAAGGTCCGGGGCACGGAATAATACGAAGAATAAAGAAACCGTATATCCGGCAGCTCCCAGCGAAATGATGGACGTTAATCGGGACTTTGCAAATAAGATGGTAACCGAGCTGATAACAAGTAAAAGTGCTATGGCCACCTCATAGACTCCAATCGGAGCCAAATCATCCGTATTGATCGCAAATGCTCCTTTAAACCACAAACTAAACAGTAAAACGGCGGTTAAGAAGGAGAAGATATATACGAGATACGTACGGATAAATCCTGTCATATAGCCTTTTGTAAAGTTGTAAGCACCGCGTTCGGTTCCGATTAATCCACCATCATAAAATGAATTCAACGTGAATCGTTCCGGTATCCAAGAGTATATTTTTCTCCATCTTGGAAGCAGGAGATATAACAGGATTCCAAATAGAATGACCCCAAAGGTCATAAACAGTTCAGGCGTAAAGCCATGCCAGAATGAAATATGAGCTTTTACTGCATGTCCTTCCTGAATCAGGCTGGGAGTGATGGAAGCCACTGCCGGAGCGATGATTCGTTCGGAAAGGATATTTGGAAAGAAACCAAAGATAATCACAAGTGATGCCAGGATGATAGGAGAAATCAGCATTCCAAGTGGAGCTTCATGTGGTTTCTTTTCCAATTTCTCAGGTTGATGCTTCCCTGTAAAGGTTTTAAACACAAGGATCATGCTGTAAATAAACGTAAACACACTACCGACCCAGGCAAGGAGCGGGAAAATCATACCCACTGTATCCAGGTTGAATATATCCATTTCAAGAACCCTTACCATTCCAGTAAAGAACATTTCTTTACTGAGGAAGCCATTGAATGGAGGAAGTCCTGCCATTGAGAATGCTCCGATCATCGCAATGGTGAAGGTGATCGGCATGAAATTCATCAGCCCGCCAAGTTTACGGATATCCCTTGTACCTGTTTCATGATCAATAATTCCAACAACCATGAACAAGCTTCCTTTGAAAGTGGCGTGATTGATCAAATGAAAAACGGCAGCAAGGGTAGCGACCATATAAATATTTTCATCTAATTGACTGTAGTGGAGAGCAGCCGCGCCGACTCCCAATAAAGACATGATAAGACCAAGTTGACTGACGGTTGAAAATGCGAGTATTCCTTTAAGATCTGTTTGTTTTACCGCATTAAAGGAACCCCAGAATAGTGTAAAGATACCGAATCCGCCTACAAGCCACAGCCATACACTTGATTCAGCAAATACAGGACTCATGCGGGCAACAAGATAAATTCCGGCTTTAACCATTGTGGCAGAATGCAGGTACGCACTGACCGGTGTCGGTGCCTCCATGGCATCCGGTAACCAAATGTGGAATGGGAATTGAGCCGACTTCGTGAAAGCCCCCAACAGGACAAGAAGTAATGCCGGAAGAAAAAGTGCTTCTGTCATCAGCTGATCGGATTGCATGACTAATTCCCTGATGCTGAAGGTCCCGCTCATCAGATAGAGAAGTAAGAACCCCCCAAGCATGCTCAGTCCACCAAAGACGGTAATGAGCATGGATTTCTGGGCTCCGTATCTTGACCGCTCACGATGATACCAGTAACCGATCAATAAGAATGAGGAAATGGATGTGAATTCCCAGAACATATAAAGAACGATCAAGTTATCCGATAGGACAACCCCCAACATCGCTCCCATAAACATCATTAAATACACATAAAAGTTATGTAGCTGTTCTTTCTTCTTATCTAAGTAATAAATCGAGTACAGGACAACCAGTGAACCGATCCCTGTGATAAGCAGGGCGAACAGTAATCCCAGTCCGTCAACGTATGCGATGAAGTTGATACCAAAGGACGGCATCCACTCCAAGGTTTCCTTGACGGTATCTCCATTCTTAGTAATGGAGATGAATTGAAAAAAGTAAGTAAATAATGCGACTGGCAATAATAAAACGAACCACCCGGTATGTACATTCCGAAGTACCTTATAAAGAAATGGAATGAGTATGGCAAATAAAAAAGGCGAAACAATAGCCCAGTGTAACAAAGTCATATAAAACCCCCCTCATGTATAATTCATTTATTCTAAAGCATGGTCTAATGTCTTTCCTGTATTTAAATATGCATCTTCTTTCAAAAACCTCGACCGAAGCTGAACCTCAAAGAGCATTATAACGTAAAAAATAAATGCGTGCATTACTCAGGATTCCATTCGTATCAGATTGTTCATGAAGTATTAAATATGTAGATAGACGGAAAATACCACCCTGAAATTTGTTAGTTTTTTTCCGGCAATCCGACCGATTACAGAATAGTTTCGGTCAAATTGGAGAATCCTATCCATAAGGTGGTGAAGTTATGAAAAAGAAAACGGTAGCGGTTACGACCATATTCTTTACTTTTTTTGGCTTTGCGTGGTTAATTGAATCACAAGATCGGTTTAATAGAGGCATGATCGAAATGGAAGACCCGACCAGTATGAACATCAGGCCTGTTCAATACGGTGAAACAACGGAAGAAGTGGAAGAAGAAATGACGAAAGATCCCATTCGACAAAGACAACCATTTGGATCGAGAGAATATATCCGTGTCGTACCACATTCCAATCCTAGGCAATAAATGACTGTCCTTTCTGCAATCATAGGAGGGCCGGTCTTTTTGTGCTTTTCGTGAAAAAGTGATAGGCATATAGTCATTGTTTCTTCTGTTTCTATACCCTTTTCAAGATACTCATAAACGATTATGATGAGAGTGGTCGAAGAATCGTTATGGGAGAGTTTTTAGTGAAAAATACATACTTAACAAGTTACTTGCCTCTTTTTTCAATATTATTATTTAGCCTTACATTTTCCGTTTATGGTGTAGAAGTATTCGTAGACATCTTTAAGAAAATTGGTGTCTATCCCGGAATGAGGGAATTTTTATCGGATATGCAATTAAAGCTCGCGATTTTGATTTTATTAATGGTTGCTTTTTTCATGGTGTTTGCTGCCTTGAAGCTGATAGCGGAGACGATCAATGGTATTTCGATGTTGTTTTTCTCCATGGATTCAGATGGGGAATTGTATAACCGTGTACGTACAGGCTCGATGATTTATTTTATAGGTGGCCTTGTGTCTGTTCTGAGTCTGAAATCCTTCCTGGGATTGTTGATTATCTTTGCTTTGAGCTCGGTCGTATATTTTATTTATTTTGTTTATAAAATAAGTCCGTCCCTCTCGAAAGTGGGAATCTTCGGAGTCGTCGGTTTACAGGTGTTTTCATGGTCATCCTTATTTTTAACGATATTCTTTGTGTGTTTGAAATTATACAATGGCGTGATGGCTAGTTTGCCGGTTATGTCAAAGGTGAAGTTATAGACAAAAGAGTCTGCAGCACGTGCTGCAGACTCTTTGTCATTCCATGATCTGTTTCCAAATCTTATGACTTGGTCGCTGTTGTTCTATGTGACTCATGTTACGGGGAATGTCATGCCCGACCCATACACCGGTAGTGAATGTATCTGTTATTCCCATGACCCAGTAGTCATGATAGTTATTGGTGGTTCCTGTCTTAATCCCGACATAGGGCTTTGATACATAAGCTGCTTTGCCGGTTCCGGAAGTAGCGGCTTCCTCCAGCATTTCTCTCATTTTAGAGGTTGTATCTGCGGACCAAACCGTCTTAGGCTTGTTCTTCCATTGATAAAGGATGTTTCCTTTATTGTCCTTCACATGAATGATCGCATGACTTTCCTGGTACTTCCCGTCAATAAAGGACGTATAAGCATCCGTCATTTCAAGGGGGCTCATTCCATAGGTGAATCCCCCTACGGACGCGGCAAAGGTTTGATCCTCGCTTAGCATCTTCTCAAATGAAAAAGGGGATAAGAATTTGAAGGCTTCTTCAATGCCCACTCTTTCCATCAAGCGCAATGCAGGGGCGTTATACGATTGTGCCAGCGATTGTTTTAATGTCACGGTTCCCGGATTAACCCCACCATAGTTCACAGGGCAATAGTCACCGATACAGTATCGGTTCGCATTTACTTTTTCAGTGATGGAAGCCTGGTGCCTCTCGATATACGGACCATAGACGAGTAGTGGCTTAATCACTGATCCAGGTTGCCTGAAAGCTTGAAATGCGTGATGGAAGTTATATTTCTGGTAGTTACTGCCCCCGGTCAAAGCCGAGATGGTCCTTGTCTTGTTGTCGATGGTGACAGTGGCCCCTTGTAACTCTTCCTTAAGCTGTCCATTTAAAGCCTTCACACTTTTTTGTTGCAGCTTAGGGTTCAGTCCGGTTTGAATTTGAACCCCTGAGGAAATCACTTCCTGGAAACGTTCATCGAGCTTCTGTGCCACATTCTCCTTATCCTTTGGAGAGGAGGCATTTGCCAGTTCCACTTTGTAACCCTCGTGAATCGAAATCAGCTCTTTTAACTCACTTTCCACATAAAAAGCATAATCAGGATATAAATCGATCTTTTTGCGGACGTTTAAGCTAATCGGTACTTTTTTCATTTTTTCCGCTTCTTCTTTGGATAGCTTACCCGTACTGACGAGAATATCGAGAAGACGTTCCTGACGAACTTTCGTTTGATCGAAATGATCGATGGGATCATATTTCCCCGGGTTATTGGGAATCGATGCAATGAACGCCAACTCTGCCTGATTGAGTTCCGTTACACTCTTCTGGAAGTAATACTGTGAAGCTGTTTCAATTCCGTAAACGCCATTACTGAAGTAAATGACATTCAGGTAAAGCTCTAATATTTCATCTTTAGATAATGATTTTTCAATTTCATGGGCATAAAATAACTCGGTCAATTTACGATTGTACGTTTTCTCCTGACCCAGATACAGGTTTCTTGCAAGCTGTTGTGTAATCGTGCTCCCACCCTGTTGGATGTGGGTGAACACCAGGTTTTTCACGACAGCACGAAGAATCGCTCCGGCATCGAATCCCACATGCTCATAAAAATGCTGATCCTCTGAAGCGACAAGAATATCCTTCATGAAAGGGGGGATCTGTTCATCCGGAATATATAACCGGAATGGACGATTCACTTCGGAAAATACCTTCCCGTTCTGATCCAGCAGTAAGCTGGTACGATTGAGGTTTAACTTATCCGTACTTACCGAGTGTTCTAATTCATTTTGAAAGCTTTGTACTTTGTTCCATTCATTCGTCGCAAAAAATAATGTGGTAAAAAAGATGAGCATAAAACTAATAACCGTTATATAACCTGCGAAAACTCTCATTTCTCACTCTACTTTTCTAGTAATCTTTCACATGGCTGGTTGTTTCAGAATGACGCATACTCCACCATAATAATCCAAACGCGCCTAAGAATAAAGCACCTGTTACATAAAAAACGGAAGAAATACCAATATATCCAGATACAATCCCGCCAAATACAGGGCCGACCACGTTCCCCAGAAAACGAAAACTTTGATTATATCCGAGCACTTCCCCTTGCATACTCAATGGAGCTTCCTGACGGATATAAGCGGTCACACATGGAATCATCCCTCCGATCGCGATGCCAAATAAGAAACGGAAAAGGACAAGCTGCCATAATTCAACAGCCAGTGCTTGGGGCACGATGAAAAGGGAGGCCAGAATAAGAAGGATCGATAAAACTTTTTCATAACCAATATCATCACCAAGCTGCCCCCATCTTCTAGTCGCAAGTAAATTACCAAACCCGGTAGCAGAGAAAGCAATTCCCGCCAAAAATGCCAGATTCGTAGAAGAGGTAAGCTCATCTACATAGAGGGCGAGAAGAGGCTGAATGCTAAAGTTTGCTACTTGAATAAGGAATGACAGTAAGAGAACCGTCACTAATAATTTGTGACTGAAAATATGCTGAAGCACTTCTTTACTTGAATACTTGTTTCGCTGATTCCGTTGCTCTTTGCTCCGTTGCTCGTCTATTCCAAGTAAAACAACGGTAGCTGCTACGGCAATGGCAATGGAGGTGAAAATGAATGTGTAGGAAAAACCTACATTATCAGCGAGTAACCCACCGATGACTGGACCGAATAGTCCTCCTGAAACAGTTCCCATTTGCAGGGTGCCAAGCGTACGTCCTGCTTCTTCCTTTGGAGTCTGAGCGGAAATAAGGGCCATCGAAGTGGGAATGAAACCTGTCACCGCACCCATGATCATGCGAAGGACGAAAAGCCCCCAGACGGAATCCATAAAGCCCATTAGAAAAATCGACGTGGCGATTCCGTACCCTGTAATAAGAAGGATCGGTTTATAGCCGAAGCGGTCTCCGATCCGTCCCCATAAAGGAGAAATAAAGAAAGCCGTCAAGAATGTAACCCCGAACACAAATCCTGACCAGCGTTGAACGTATTCATGACTGTACGTACCAAAGGTTTCAATATAAAGAGATAAAAACGGCAAAACCATCGTCGCACTTGCCGCAACCAGGAAATTGGCCATAAGCATAATCGTCAAATTCTTTTTTTTGATTGAAATGGTTAACACCTTCTGTATGAATTTTTATTTCGAATACCTAAATATTCATTTTATTAAAGATTGAGACTCCAGTCCACCGAATAACTTTTATTCACGGGGAAAACCGGGAATTAGTCATAATTTATAGGTTCATCATGATATAATGTAAGAATAAGAAGTGTGGGAAATTGGAGTAAGTACCGATTTTATTTTTATTATGAATCTTTTTTTATTATATATAAATTGGGGTCTTATCTAGATTTTGAGGAGGGAGTATAGTGGCGAAACCGGAACAGCTTGTGTTTATAGATTTTGAGTTTTCTATGCCGGAACGACATAGAGTCCCCAAAGGTTTTTTTCCTGAGATTATTGAAGCCGGTGTAGTTGTGGTTGAGAAAGGGAAAGTGTCCAATTCGTTTTCATCTTATGTGAAACCGACTGCGTTTCCCAAACTGACCAACCGCTGTAAACGGTTCTTATCGATTAACCAGCAGGAAGTCGATTCGGGAATCTCATTTCAATGTTTGATTGACTATTTTTCCGGGTTGAATGCAAGAGGGATCGACAAAGTAGTGACGTGGGGAAACATGGATATGAAGGTACTGCGTGATAACTGTGCCCAGTCCGGCATTCCATTTCCTTTCCAAGCTCAATTCGTCGACTTGTCCATGGAATATAAACGATTCTTTGGTGATCAAAATCAAACGGGGCTATGGAAAGCAGTCCAGGAATACGGGAGGGAAGGAGTCGGAAAGCATCATAAAGCTTTAGATGATGCCCTCACCACCCACCATATCTACAACCTGGTCGAAAAAGACAAAAAATACCTCGATAAAGCTGAACCAACCACCATCGGGGAGAGAATAGACCTGTCCAAGTTTTACAACCAGCTTGCGTAACGAGATGAGGGACGGACCTTCCTGTGGTCCGTCCCTCATCTCTGTTTAAAATGTCAGGCTGTACATCAGTTCGTATTCTCTCTGGATCGATTGGAGCGTTTCAAGGCTCTTTTGGGCGTGAGGGGTTGGGTCTTCTTCCAGCTCTTTCTTCAGAGTAAGGTATGCAGAGACGAGTGATTCGTTATAATCTGGAATGTTCCCTTCAAACGGCTTCACCATCTTCTCCGGCATATTCGCCTGCTCGCGGTGCGCAAGGGCTTTTCGTTCGTGAAACAGTGGAACGTCCACTTCCTGGGGATTATGTAAATCGCCTTGCCGTGGATGCTTCAAGACGGAGAGTATCTTCACAACATAGGCACCTGGCCGCTCTCCGGTTACTTCCCCGATATACTTGCCCGTCTTATAAAAAGCTGTGACATAATCACCAATTTGTATGTTTTTCATAAAAAAACCTCCTCTAATCCTTCAATCTTTATTATAATGAAAGCGGAATGAATGGTGAAAGAACTACTATAAAGGTAACATGTGGAGGTACATATATGAAGCGTTTGATGATTGTAAGCCTGTGTTTATTAGGTTTAGTACTTGCCTCTTGTGGACAAACAGAGAAGGAAGATACCGCTAAAGAAGAAACGCAACAAACAGAAGAAAAGAAGAATTCGGCAGAAGAATCCAAAGGAGATGACACAATGACATACCCTCAGCTTACAACAGAAGTTGCTGAAAACGAAAAATTGGTAGAGATGAAAACCTCGATGGGAACGATTAAGATCAAGCTTTTCCCTGAGCAGGCACCTAAAACCGTCGAGAACTTTATCACTCATAGTGAGAACGGTTATTATGACGGACTTAAATTCCACCGAGTAATCAAAGACTTCATGATCCAGGGGGGAGACCCGAATGGAAACGGCACGGGTGGAGAAAGTATTTATGGTGAATCCTTTGAAGATGAATTCTCACCTGAATTATTCAACCTTCGTGGTGCTCTTTCCATGGCCAATGCCGGCCCGGATTCGAATGGAAGTCAATTCTTCATCGTACAAAAAGATGACATAGATCCACAATTTGAAGAGCAAATGAAGTCAGCTGGTTTCCCTGCAGAAATCACAGAAGCTTATATGAAGAATGGCGGAACACCTTGGCTTGATCAAAAACATACGGTCTTTGGTCACGTGGTTGAAGGAATGGACATTGTCGATGAAATTGCCAATGTAGAAGTTGGTGCGAATGATCTTCCGAAAGAAGATGTCGTGATTGAAAATATTAAGGTTGTAAAATAGTAGTGAGAGAGCTATAAACCTATTTGAGGTTTAGGGCTCTTTTTTTTGCTCTTTTCGTAAAGTTTGTTGCTTATTGTAGAAGAGAAAGTAATAGTGGATTTCCGCTCCAGGATGCTCGCTTCCCGCGGAGCTGGCGGTGAGCCTCCTCGGCTGCGCCTCCGGGGTCTCATCTGTCCAGCTACGGGGCTTAGGGGCTCGAGGTCATAAGCCAAGTCTGCCAAAAAGGCAAAGAGCGCCTTTCCGGCAGACTCGTCTTATGCTTGTCCCCCCTGGGCAAAGCCCCTCCGCTTTTCGTACTGTCCAGCTATTCTCGCAGGAGTCGAGCATCCTGCAGCGAGAATCAACTTTCTGAAGATGAATCCTTAATGGAAAACAATTCAAACCAGATTTTCAGCAAACAATCTCATTTAAGGTAAGTAGAGATTGATTTCCTTTTCAGAAAAAAGAATTATTTTTTTAGTTACTTTGTTTTCTTGCACACCTTGAAGCTCTGTCAAGAAAATTCTGTTTAAGATGGTGAGGGGAACTGCGCAGACTCCGGCGGATTTCGGGCGTGCCGAGACCCCTTTCGGCTAAGCTGATGAGGCTCGGCCGAACGCTAGCTGCAAGCGGAGCAGTTCCCCCTCACCATCCAGCATAGGCTGGTTGACAGACCCCTGGCAGATTCCGTGGTAGAAAATAACAATATTTGCGAAAAGAGCCTTTTTTTAATGGAGGCTCTACTAGGGTAAACGTATATTTCCTCGGAAATTGTCGAGGCTTGTTACAGGGCATGTTCAATAAATCGTTAAAAACGTGCCGATTTCAAGTTGGTTTGTCCTTTACAGTGTTGGTATAATAGACGAATAGTTTGTTTTTTGAAAGGAGCTTACGATGCTTTCTTCTTATGTATTAAATTTATTTCTATACTTTCCTGAAGATAAGTCGGAATATATCCCTGCAAGCATTACAATGGCCATCTTCTTAATAGCTGCCTTATTGACGTTCCGTTTAATTATAAAGGTTTCAAAACGTGAAGAATTGAAGACGAAGAAGATGGAAGAGGAAGCGGGTCAGCATAAAAGGGAAACAGAATGAAAAGAGTGAGACACGCTTAAATGTATAGGCGTGTTTTTTTTGTATTGATTCAACACTACTTTCATCTACTACCGCCTCTGACCCATTAGCTTCTTTGGGTGAAAAAGAGGAATACTTTTTCCCTCAAACGTCAACAATGGGGGAAGAGTATGCAAATTTGGAGGAAGTGCGAAATGAAAAAAATATCACTATTATATATGATCATGATGAGTGTTTTGCTTGGGGCATGTGCCATTGAAAACCCTAAAAAGGTCGAAGTGGATATAAAAAATGAGAACGGGGATTCACTTGGGAAAGCGACCCTGCAAGAGAAAGCAGATGGAGTGGAAGTCGGCTTGGACCTTGAAGGTTTGCCCCCGGGTGAGCATGGGATTCATATCCACGAAAAAGGCGTATGTAAACGTCCGGATTTTGTATCTGCGGGGAATCACTTCAATCCGGATGACACCAAACATGGACTTCTTCATCCTGAAGGGGCCCATGGAGGAGACCTGCCTAATATCATCGTGGATGATGCCGGGACAACAAAGGCAAAACTGATGGCAGGAGGGGTCACCTTGACGAAAGGGAAGACATCTCTTTTTACAAAAGAAGGCACTTCTTTGATCATTGATGAAAACAAGGATGATGGCATGACGCAGCCTTCTGGCGATTCCGGTAAACGTATTGCCTGCGGGGAAATTGTGAGTGATAAGAAGAAGTAGAGGAAGTTGCCGGTTTGCAGCAAATTTTGTACCAGGTACAAATGACTTGGATTGTACCTGGTACAAAAAAGTTGAAACTATAATTGAAGAGTTGAAACTATAATTGAAGAGTTGAAAATAAAAGTGTAAAAGTTGAAAATAAAACACGGATATTGAAAATAAAAGTGCAGAAGTTGAAAATAAATCCCTCTATCCCCACCAATGTCATTCCATATGACCACTCATTTTAGTGCTTGCCCCATTTTATCAACCCAAAACACATAGAATTGGTCCTTTATTAATCAAAACAACAGAAATTGAGTACATCCATTTTTTACCACTTTCAGCTGATAAAAAGAAAATCCAATCGATCATCAAAGCGATTTCCACCCTGTAAAACAAAAAAACGGGAAGAGTTGCCGGCAACTCTTCCCGTTTTTAATATTAGCTTAAAGCTTTTCGCAATCTTTCCAATCCCTCCATCAACGTCCCTCGTGGACAGGCAATATTCATACGTACAAAGCCTTCCCCGCCTGGTCCGTATTTCGTTCCGGGTTCCAATGCGAGTTTTCCTTCGTCCAATAGACGTACCTTCAGCTCTTCATCAGAGAGTTCCATCTTTGTACAATCTATCCACAGCAAATAGGTTCCTTCAGGGTCCACCAATTGGAGATCAGGCAGGTGCTCTCCAATGAATTCCTTCGTGACTCTCACGTTTTCCTGCAGATACGCAAGTATTTCTTTAAGCCATGCTTCACCAAAGCGATAGGCTGCATCCATGCCGACAATCCCGAACGTATTGAGTGTGAAGAAGCCCTGTTTTTTATGAATGGCGGCGATTTTTTCCCGGAGATCCGGATTGGGAGTGATCATGGCTGAAGCCTGTAATCCTGCAAGGTTGAAGGTTTTGCTTGGTGCGATGCACGTGATCGTCATATCCCGGAACGAGTCATTCAGGGATGCTAATGGAATATGCTTGTGCGTATCGTACACCAGATCTGAATGAATTTCATCCGACACGATCACGACATTGTACTGATGGCATAACTCAGCTATTTTCATTAGCTCTTCTTTCTTCCATACCCGACCGCTCGGATTGTGTGGATTACATAATAAGAAGAGCTTCACACCAGTTTTTAAAGATTCCTCAAACGCACTAAAGTCGATAGAATAACTTCCGTCATCATAATCCAGTTGAGCATTTACAATTTCCCGGTCATTGTCCTCAACCAGGCTGAAAAAGGGTGTATAGACAGGGGATTGTACGAGCACTTTATCTCCCGGAACAGTAAGTGCCTGAATAATGGTCGAAATCGCCGGCACGACTCCTGGACTGTATTGGAGCCACGTTTTTTCAATTTCCCAGCCGTGACGCTTTTGGAGCCATTCCTTAATGCTTGCTGCCGTTTCATCTCCAACAAAGGTGTAACCAAAGATCCCGTGTTTCAGTCGATCCTGCAAGGCATCCAACACATCTTGTGGCGGAAGGAAATCCATATCTGCCACCCACATGGGCAGAACATCGTCACTCCCAAACACCGTCTTCGTCAGGTCCCACTTTACAGAGGAAGACCCCTTTCGGTTGATGATTTCTTCAAATTTACTCACGAATTTGTCCCCTTTCAAAATATGTAATAATGATTAATATAATCATATGATGTAATTGAAAAAGATGAAAATTATTTGTTTATCGTTTATCCTTGTTAACAGAAAATATAGGCAACACAAGCTGATCCAAATCAAAAACAGCGGATCGTGTTCGAATAAAAATCAACATAAAAAAGGGACTTCCCCCCTACGTTTCAGATATGAGCGTTTGGGGAAGTCCTTTTTTGTATAAAGGCTGTGTCTGTGAATCCTCTGTAATTCCTTCAAGAGGAGCGGATACAAATTCATGAATGTGTTCCAATACTTCTTCAGGCTTCTCTTCGGGAACGAGATGGCCGGTTTCTTCTAAAACCACCAGCCTTGAGTTCGGGATATCCTGTTTCAGCTTATGTCCCGTGGATAAAGGTACCACTCTGTCATGTTCTCCCCAGACAAGGAGGCAAGGTGTTTGAATGTTACGCAAATCGCTCCCCGTTAAATCTCCTTCACGATCTCGAATCATCCTTGTCAATGCCTTGAAAATATCATCCTCCAGAAATGGTTTCAAATACCCGAACATCATTTCATCATCGATCATTTTTGAATCATGTACGACATTTTCAAGATTATTCCGTATCCCTGATCGTGTAAGCCACAGTTTTACATACAGATGGAAAAAGGGAATATGACTCAGCATCGTGACAGGCCACTTCATTTTCTTGAGATAGCCGGAACTGCACAGTAGTACGCCCTTTTCGACTAAGGAAGGTGCTTTTTTCATCACGTTCAGAGCGATCTGACCACCCATTGAATGGCCCGTTAAGTGGACATTGCTAACATTCAAGTGGTCTAATAAGGCGATGACCGTGTTGGCCAGATTGTCGTAAGAATAGATAAATCGATTGTTCTTCTCGCTGTTCCCAAAGGGAGGGAGATCGATGGAAATGACATTATAATTTTCTTTCAAAAGAGGTGTAAGCCGTCTAAAGCTAAAGGTTGACGATAGAAATCCATGAAGAAGGACGAAGGTTTCCGTGGCTGCAGGATGCTGGTGATGTTCAAAGTAAACATTGGCACCATTCACCTGAACCACCTTTGCAAAATCTTGTTCTTGCATACTTCGTCACTCCTCTCTGCTTAGTTTACAGATATTTTACCCCTATTTCTGCATTTAACACCCCGATTTGAAAGTTGTCTCATATCCAATTGTAATTATGGATGTAATGGGGAAAATAGACTTAAAGTGATTAACGCTCTTTTCATAACAGTGACTTCTGATATAATAAAACCATTTAGTGGTGATAAGGAGGAAGCGGAATGCAACTAAGAGAAATGGAGCTTGATTTGGTAAGGATTTTACAGAAGGATGCAAGGATTTCCACAGAGAATATAGCGAAAATGCTTCAAGTGACAACAGAGGAAATAGAGGATGCGATCGAAAAGCTTGAAAAAGACAATGTTCTTGTCAGATACAGTTCCGTTGTGGATTGGTCCAAAGTAGAAGGTCATGAAGGGGTAACGGCGATGATCGATGTGAAAGTCGCTCCGAAAAGGGGAGTGGGATTCGATGAAGTGGCCCATCGTATTTATCGTTACAAAGAAGTGAAAAGCGTTTATCTGATGTCGGGGGCATACGACCTTTCTGTAACGGTGGAGGGCCGAACCATGCATGAAGTAGCTACATTCGTTTCTGAAAAGCTATCTACTCTGGATTCCGTATTATCTACAACAACTCATTTTCAATTGAAGAAATACAAACATGATGGCACCATTTTTGGTGATCATGGTGAAGATAAACGAATTGTGGTGTCTCCATGAAAACAAAGACATCTTACATATCTCAATCTGTGAAAAACTTAAAGCCTTCCGGTATCCGGAAATTCTTTGATTTGGCAGCAAATATGGAAGGGGTCATATCGCTCGGAGTCGGGGAACCGGATTTCATTACCTCCTGGACGGTGCGGGAAGCCGCGATTCTTTCCTTGGAGCAAGGCTACACCTCTTATACAGCGAACGCAGGCCTATTGGAGCTCCGGGAGAAGATTGCCGCGTATATGAAAGAGGGCTACTCCGTAGACTACGATCCTAATGATGAAATCATTGTGACGGTCGGTGCCTCTCAAGCCCTTGATATCAGTATGCGTGCAATCATTGACCAGGGAGATGAGGTCATTGTGGTAGAACCTGGCTTCGTTTCCTATGTACCTCTTGTGCAATTGGCAGGTGGAGTAGCTGTAACGGTCGGAACCAAGCCCGAAAATGACTTCAAAGTCACAGCAGAAGAACTTGAAGCAGCAATTACTCCACGTACAAAAGCCGTCTTACTTTGTTCGCCGAATAATCCAACGGGAACGGTCCTTGAAAGAGAGAACCTGGAAGAATTAGCAGAGGTGATTCGGAAGCATGATTTAGTTGTTCTTTCAGATGAGATATACTCTGAGCTTGCTTATGATCATCGCCACGTGTCCATTGCTTCCTTAAAGGACATGAGAAAAAGAACCCTCGTAATCAATGGTTTCTCAAAAGGATTTGCCATGACGGGCTGGAGACTGGGGTTTATTTGTGCTCCTGAAGAGATCGCTTCATCCTTACTTAAAATTCATCAATACGCCATGATGTGTGCGTCCACCCCTGCTCAGCATGCTGCGGTGGAGGCACTCGATAAAGGGATGGATGATGTGATGGAAATGAAGCGAAGCTATCGTCATCGACGACACTATTTTGTTGACTCCCTAAATGAGTTCGGATTGACCTGCCACACCCCGGGAGGAGCATTCTATGCCTTTCCTTCCATAAAAAAAACAGGAATGTCTTCAGAGGAATTCGCAGAAAAGCTTCTTATGGAAGAGAAAGTTGCGGTCGTACCCGGTAATGTGTTCGGTAAAGGCGGAGAAGGATATATTCGTTGTTCTTATGCCTCAAGTATGGAGCAGTTGCAGGAAGCCGTGAAACGGATGAAGCGTTTTGTTGAGAATCATAGTTGAAAAAAGATGCCAGGCACAAAAGAATTTATGCCTGGCATCCTTTTTTTGGGGCATAAAAAAATAGGACGATAAAATATCGTCCAACAAATGAAAACAAAAGGGGGAATACTTAGAAAGCTTATTTTAAGTATGACCCTTTTTTTCACTATTCATACATCATTTCATAAAAATTTTTAGCTTTCGCTCTTTTCATACTTCAGTTCATACAACATTTGCATCACACGCAGGAAATCCTCTTCAGAGAATTCCTTTGCTTTACGAAGGATCAGCTTTGTTCGTTTTGGCCCCAACTCTTTGATCAGCTGCTCCATTTCAGCGTCAACGCCTGTTGCAGGATGATCTTTCACTTCCCGTTCCAGCAGTTCAGAAGCGGGTATATCAAGTACGGTTGACAGCTTAAGAATCGTTTGTGTATCGGGAATCTGTAGATCGGATTCATACTTTTCGATCGTCTTCGTGCCCAATCTGGCCCTTAAAGCAAGCTCCTGCTGAGATAGTTTGCGCTCTTCGCGTACCCTTTTTAAATTCTCACCAAAGTGTGACATGCTAAAGTCCCTCCCCATAGAATACCTTCCTTATATCTACAGTTTATCACCATTTGGAAAAAAATAGCCCGGATTCTCGTGAACAAAATGTTAAATATAAAAAGTCCGTCTCCAGGGACGGACCTCTCATTTAGGTTAAAAATACAAGTAAGATGGCTACTGGTACGATATAGCGTAGAAGGAAAATCCAGCTGTTGAATAATGCTGGTGATATGGAAGATCCTGATTTAAGTTCGTTCCATACGTCTTCCCGTTTCAGTCGATAAGATACAAATATGCTTATTAATAATGCACCGATCGGTAATCCGAAATTACTCGTTATATAATCTGCAAAGTCAAAAAAGTTCTTTCCTTGAATGAGGAAATCATCGAATACTCCAAATGAAAGGGCGCTTGGAATACCTGCAAAGAAAACCAGTATTCCGATTAACCATGTAAATGGCTTACGTTTCGATTGATTTCCTTTCGACAGGGCCGCGACTCCGATTTCAAGAATGGAGAAAGCAGAAGTCAGGGTTGCAAACAACAGTAAAATCAGGAACACTGTTAAGAAAATGCCACCGAATGCAATTTCATTAAACACTGCTGGCAGAACCACGAAGGCAATTCCCGGTCCTTCATCCGGTTGGAAACCAAGGGCGTACACAGCAGGGAAAATGACCAATCCTGCCAATAATGAGATAAAGATATTCAACCCGGATACACTGATGGCGGATCTTGGCATGCTGTCCTCTTTAGAAAGATAAGATGCATACGTCACCATGACAGAAAGTCCGACCGTAAGTGCAAAGAACGCTTGTCCTAACGCAAGTAATACGGTTTCCCCATTTAAATAGCTCCAGTCAGGCAGTAACAGGAAGCGTACACCTTCCATCGCACCTTCCAAGGTAAGGGACCTGATCACTAAAATTATAAATAAAATGAATAATGCCGGCATCATATAACGACTTGCCCGTTCAATCCCTTTTTGGATCCCGCCTTGTACGACAAGGATTGTGATGACAATAAAGATGAATTGTGCAATGAGCACTTCTTTTGGATTTGCAATGATGCTTTCGAATAAGGCTCCGTAGCCCTCTTGAGTTTTCCCGATTAAAGAGCCAGTCACACTCCGGGCCAAATATGAAAGGATCCATCCGCCCACAACACTGTAAAAGGATAATATGATAAAAGAAACAACCGTTCCTAAATAGCCGATCCAATGCCAATAAGAATGAGGCGCCAGCTTTTTATAGGAAGTAACGGCGTCGGCTCCCGCTCGTCGTCCGATGACAAATTCTGCCAGGAGAATGGGTGCCCCGATTAAAACGGTGAAAAGGATAAAGAGTAAGAAGAAGACACCCCCTCCATTTGCACCTGCCATATACGGGAATTTCCAAATGGCACCGAGCCCTATAGCAGAACCGGCAGCCGCCAGAATGAAACCAATCTTAGAAGTCCATTGTTCTTTTTTGGCCAAGATTAAGATCCTCCTTTCGAAAAAATAAGATTTTTCAATCGTACTATGTTTTACACCCTCTGTACACCGGATTTTTAAATTTTCAATATATAAGAAATATGGAGGTGAATGCCATTAAATAAGTGTTAGCCAACAATAAAGCCACATGTATTTCCATTTATTATGTGTGAAAACGTTTGAAAACATTACAATTAACCTAATTTCTAGAAAAGTAGTCAAAAACATGATGAATGGACTGGAAATTTCTCTAAAATGTAGTATACTAATTGTAACAAAACGTTCACAAATTATTCTTTTTTTCGCCATAATTGAAAGCGTTTACTACCGGATTGGAGGAATTTAATATGGATGTATTTCTTGTTTATCTTTTTATCGCAACCGCTACTCCGCTATTTCTTTGGATTGAACATCGTAAATGGGCGGTTCTTCATATCCCATTTGTTATAGCCTTATGGGCAGCGTTTATTTATTACGTAGCCGTTCCTGAGCTTGGAGGATGGGGACATGTGACGCTGTGGAGCCTGTTTGTTGCAAACCTTGCATTCGCCCACATTGCAGCCTTCATGCTTTATGCCCTGCCATTTATCCAAAAGCAGAAAAAGAAAAAAGCAATCACAATCAAGAATATATAGTCTGATCCGATGTTCATTGGGTCAGGCTTTTTTTTTGTCAATTTTTAAAAGAATGGATTCAATTGTAAATAAATGAAACAAAATACACTTCAAAATCGTTACATAAATGAAAGCATCGAAGAGAAAGGGGGAAGGCGCGAGTGGAAAATGAGCATTTGATCGAACGTGCGAAAAAAGGAGATCTGCAGGCATATAGCCATTTAATCACCTATTATTCTCCCATCGTGGAACGGTTTGCCTATCAGATGGGGAATTCCATCGCTGATATACCAGATATCACCCAGGAAGTGTTCATCCGTGTATACAGGTTTCTGGACGGGTTCTCATATGCGAAGTTTACAACCTGGCTTTATAAAATCACTTTAAATGTATCGAGGGACTTTAAACGAAAAGAAAATCAGCACAACAATCGAGTGAAAAAAATCGGGAATGAACCTTCAGAAGACGTCATTACTCCTCAAGAACGTATCCTGAGGCAGGAAGAGGATCGCATGCTCCACGAATGCATTCAGAAGCTGGATGGTAAATATCAATTACCGATCATCCTCTATTATTTTCATGAAAAGAAGTATGAAGAAATGGCTGAAATACTGTCAATCAATTTATCTACTGTCAAAACAAGACTTTTAAGAGGGAAAAACCTCTTGAAAAAAGAACTGGAAGAGGCTGGAAAAAGGGAGGGGAGATTGAATGGATGACAAGATGCTTGAAAAACGCATGGAATTATTGAATCAATCGTATAAGAAAATTCCGGATCAAACCAATCCCTCAGACATTATACAAGCCATAAAACAAGAAGCTAAATCCCAAAAGAAGCGACCACTAATTCATTGGCCGTACGTCGCAAGTTTCATTGGTGTCCTTCTGATCGGTGCGATTCTCATCCTGCAGCTTACGATGGATGAACCGGGAAGACAGAATGGGAATCAAGCTGATTTTGCCGGTGAGTCAGACCAACGACTTCAAAGGGAAATAGAAGATGCGAAGGCTCAATATGATTTAAGGAAAACTCAAGCAATGGAGCGGCTCGGGTTTACGGAAGACATATTTAATTCGACTGTGATCGCCCGGGATGCAGGGAGACATCTCGCATATATCGAGTCCATTCCAAAGCGGGACTTCACAAATGAAAGAAAAGTGGAGTGGGTCCAGAGAGCGAGTGAGGAGTTGGATCAGATATTGGCAACTCCTGATGTGATGATGAAAAATCTGAAAGCTCCTCTTACGAAGGAAGAAGCAGAAGTATGGATGGATGACTTTATTAAAAAGGAACAAGATGTCCTCCCTCTATATGAGGACGTGCTGAATGATTATAAGGAATATTGGAAACCTCATGTTGAGAATGGAAAGTTCAATATGAAGGAGTTCAATACTGTGAAAAACGACTATCCCCCGAAACTATCGATGTTACGGGATGGAATATTCAATAATGCTGTTAAACTATCGTATAACAGTGAGACGGGCCGGCTTGAAACCACACTGGATGTGGAGTACTTCAGGATGATCACAAATGATAAAGCCTTACCGGAAGGATATGAATTGTATATGATTACCCGTTTTGATCCAGTCATTAAAGCAGGTGAATTTACAGGTACATGGAAAGAAGCAGCTGATCGCTTGATGGACTACGAAAAGATGTTAAAGGAATTGCCGGATAACTCAAGGTTCAGGGTAGGAGTGAAGCATGAATACGAACTTCTCTATCAATACTTTACAGATGGGAATGTGTACCAGCCGATCTTTGACGAAAGTGGTAAATTGAAATCACAGGTAGAAGAAACCTACCGTTATATGCTGAAGGAGTACCCAGAGTACACAACATCCCTACATCTAAAAGAGGTATATGATGAGTTAAGACATGAAAACTTCGTTAAGCCGGACCATTGGGTTCAGACGACACCGGTCATATTGTCTTCAGAGACAGAAGAACTATATAAAGACTAATAAAGTGTGCTAAATTTACACTGTTTTAATAATTTTAATTATTGGGAAGCATAACTAGTGAGAAAGCAATTATAGATGGAAATTCGAAGAAAAATGGGGTTTGTTTCATAGGTCTGACAGAATAAACTTTTGCCGAATCCCGGATTCTATGATATAATCTACAATTGCGTGTAAAGACGAAAAATAATATATATACTAGGAGTGTTACCATGACTACAAAATTCGAAACAGGAACTGTTGTAACAGGTAAAGTTACAGGCATTCAACCATACGGTGCGTTCGTTGCACTTGACGAAGAAACACAAGGATTAGTTCATATCTCTGAAATCACTCACGGCTTTGTTAAAGACGTAAGCGAGCACCTTTCAGTAGGCGACGAAGTAAAGGTTAAAGTATTATCAGTGGACGAAGCAGCTGGTAAAATCAGCCTTTCTATCCGTGCTACAGAGGAAGCTCCTGCAGCACCACAAGCAAAACCTGCAGCAGCGAAAAAACCTCGCCGTCAAGGAAGCGTGAAACCAGCAACGGAAGAAACAACTCCAGCAGGTTTCAATACTCTTAAAGACAAGCTAGAAGAGTGGATCGAACAATCAGAACGTCAAGATCTAATCAAGAAATAATACAACTATTAAGAAGACTGCCTTTCTTGGAGGGCGGTCTTTTTTTTAAAACCTTTTTGAAAAAGAGGTATTCTACTCTATCTTAGAGAATCTATACTATAATTGGAAATCCGTTGAAAGGCGGGATGAATTGAAAGAGAAAATAGGGAGTCTATTAAATGAAAATCAATGTACTCATATCCTCTATTCTTATAATGATCGAAACCGATATCTTGAAAATGCAATTGCTTATATTCTCGAGGGAATCGAAAAGGGGGATTCCGTTGTTCTTATTGAAAACGAGAGAAACATGAATGTATTGCTTAAACAGTTAAACGATCAATTAACCAGCGACCAATTAAAGAAAATTCACGTTATTAGTAACTTTGAATTCTATCAATCGAGTGGAAGCTACCACCCTCCAGCCATTTATGAACAATTAACCAAATCCATCACTCCATTTTTAGAGAACGATATTTCTTTCCGTTCGTGGACAAATGTGGAATGGGGCACATTGGAAGACCCAGCTTCCATTATCGAGTGGTTCGAAACAGAAACGGATCGTGCAATTCATGAGCATAATCTGACCATCGTCTGTGCTTACGAATCAGAGAAAATGCCTGACCACCTGGAAGATGCACTAAAGAAAAGTCATGGGCACATCATGACGGATGAAGATATCGAGATCTCGAAAGTATACAGTAATTCTAATTAGTCTACGAACAGGGCGGGGATCCTCATGAAGAGGGTTGTCGTCTTTTTATTAGTTCTTTTCGTAAAGTTTGTTGCTACTTTCTCTGTGAAAAAATTTATCGTAAATTAACGAAAAATAAAGAATATTTGAACGATATACTTGTCCGTACCTCATAAATGGCATATAATGATAATGAAAGCGCTTAATTAACAGAAAAATACATAAATACAGGAGGATCTTAGATGCTTTATAATAATCCTAATACTGAAGGTTCATTGGTACAATTTAAGGACAAGTATGAGAACTTTATTGGTGGAGAGTATGTGCCGCCAGCAAGTGGAGAATACTTTGAAAATGTATCACCTGTTACGGGGAAAGTTTTCACGAAAATTGCCCGTTCAAACAAAGAGGATGTCGAAAAGGCATTAGATGCAGCACATGCAGCGAAAGACGCATGGGGCAAAACCTCTGTCACGGAAAGATCCATTATCTTAAATAAAATCGCGGATCGTATAGAAGAAAACTTAGAAATGCTTGCTGTAGCCGAAACATGGGATAATGGTAAGCCGGTTCGTGAAACATTAGCGGCAGACTTACCCCTTGCGATTGACCACTTCCGTTATTTCGCCGGATGTATCAGAGGCCAGGAAGGATCACTTGGGGAAATCGATAATGATACGGTCTCTTATCATTTCCATGAGCCAATCGGGGTGGTAGCTCAGATCATTCCTTGGAACTTCCCGATTCTGATGGGTGTTTGGAAGATTGCACCTGCCCTAGCTGCGGGTAACTGTGTAGTCTTGAAGCCTGCTGAGCAAACACCTGCTTCAATCATGGTTTTAGTTGAATTGATTAAAGACCTGCTGCCTAAAGGCGTACTTAATGTTGTTCAAGGATTTGGAGTGGAAGCAGGGAAACCTCTTGCGCAAAGTAAGCGTGTTGGTAAGGTAGCCTTCACCGGTGAAACGACAACTGGCCGGCTGATCATGCAATATGCTTCTCAAAATATTATCCCTGTGACATTGGAGCTTGGTGGTAAATCACCTAATATCTTCTTTGAAGATGTAATGGATCAGGATGATGACTTCCTTGATAAAGCAGTTGAAGGTTTCGTCATGTTTGCACTGAATCAAGGAGAAGTGTGCACATGTCCTTCAAGAGCGCTAATCCAGGAATCAATCTACGATAAGTTCATGGAGCGTGCGATCGAACGCGTGAAACAGATCAAACAGGGGAACCCGTTAGATTCAGATACTATGCTGGGTGCTCAAGCTTCTCAAGAACAATTGGATAAGATTCTATCTTATATTGAAATTGGGAAAGAAGAAGGAGCGGAATTACTTATCGGTGGTGAGCAAAATTCACTGGATGGAGATCAGGAAGCTGGGTTCTATGTGAAGCCGACCGTCTTCAAAGGCAACAACAAAATGCGTATTTTCCAGGAAGAAATCTTTGGCCCTGTTGTTTCCGTTACAACGTTCAAAACGAAAGAAGAAGCCCTTGAAATCGCCAATGATACTCTTTATGGACTTGGAGCAGGTGTATGGACGCGTGACATGAACACGGCTTACCGCTTCGGTAGAGAGGTTCAAGCAGGACGCGTATGGACTAACTGTTATCACCAATACCCGGCACATGCGGCATTCGGTGGATACAAAATGTCCGGTATCGGTCGTGAAAATCATAAAATGATGCTATCACACTATCAACAAACGAAGAATTTACTAGTTAGCTATAGTCCTAAAGCGTTAGGATTCTTCTAAAATGGAACAGCGACTAGAGGCGACAGAACAAGCCCTTCAACTGATTGAAACGTTAAAAGGCAAGCACGGTGCCCTCCTGTTTCATCAGTCTGGAGGATGTTGTGATGGCAGTTCTCCTATGTGCTTAAGTCAGGATGATTTAATCATCGGTGACAGTGATGTATTAGTAGGTACTGTAGCCGACTGTCCTTTTTATATGAACGAACAACAATATGAGTATTGGAAGCATTTCCGCATCATATTGGATGTAAAAGAAGGAGGGGGAGGAGTGTTCTCTTTGGAATCAACCGAAGGCGTACGCTTTATTACGGATTCTAAATTGATTAAACCATAACATGGTTCTACCCTTCCCAACTTGATAATATCTTTTAGAGACAACTTATTGTATAGGTTGTCTCTTTTCTTATGCCTGATTTTACTATTTTTAATGATTCCTAATTTAAAATAATTATAATTTGGATTGACTTTCATTATCAAATAGTTAAAATAAAACTATAATCATTTAATAATAATTATAATCTGAAGGAGTGTTTTTGTGGATAAAAGAAAACTTACAACGAATCAAGGCTCCCCGATAGGCGATAACCAGAACTCAATTACAGCTGGAGAAAGAGGACCTGCACTACTTGAAGATTATCAGCTAATTGAGAAATTAGCTCATTTCGATCGTGAAAGAGTTCCAGAGAGAGTCGTGCATGCACGTGGTGCTGGGGCACACGGTGTATTCATTACAAAAAACAGCATGAAAAAATATACGAGAGCCGCACTTTTCCAAGAAGCTGGAAAAGAAACACCTGTATTTGCACGGTTTTCTACCGTTGTTCATGGTCAGCATTCACCGGAGACTCTGCGGGATCCCCGTGGATTTGCCGTGAAATTTTATACAGAAGAAGGGAACTGGGATTTTGTGGGGAATAACCTTCCTGTCTTCTTTATTCGTGATGCCATGAAATTCCCGGACATGGTTCATTCTTTAAAGCCGAATCCCCAAACGAATATCCAAGAACCTGAGAGATATTGGGATTTCATGTCCTTGACGCCGGAATCAACGAATATGCTTGTTCATCTCTATACGGATGAAGGAATTCCTGCTAACTATAGGCAAATGCGCGGATCCAGTGTGCATGCCTATAAATGGGTGAATGCTGCAGGAAATACCGTGTATGTGAAGTTGAGCTGGAGACCAAAGCAAGGCATTGAGAATCTATCTTCAGAAAAAGCGGCAGAAATCCAAGGAAAAGACTTTAACCATGCAAGCCGTGATTTGTATGAATCAGTAGAAAAAGGGGAATTTCCGGAATGGGATCTATATGTTCAGGTACTGGACCCAATGGATATGGACGCCTTTGATTTTGATCCTCTTGATGCAACGAAGGATTGGTCGGAGGATGTACTTCCATCTCACTTTGTCGGAACGATGATTTTAAATGAAAATCCAGAAAACATCTTTGCGGAAACGGAATCAGTGGGCTTCAATCCTGGAGTGCTGGTGAACGGAATGCTTCCGTCCGAAGATAAGTTGTTACAAGGAAGGCTATTCTCTTATTCAGACACACAGCGTTATCGCATCGGTGCCAACTACATGCAACTCCCGATCAACTGTCCATTTGCTCAAGTGGAGAATAACCAGAGGGACGGACATATGCCATTCAAGCAACAGACGGGCTCAGTGAACTATGAGCCGAACAGCTTCGATGATACACCGAAAGAAGTGGCGGGATATACGGAAATACATCAGCCGATGACGGGAGAAAGAGGAAGACAAAAGATCCGGAAAACAGATGATTTCGGCCAGGCTGGACGCATTTACAGAAGCTACCCGGATGAAGTGAGAGAGCAAGTAGTGAAGAATATTTCCAGTGAACTATCACAAATCAACGAAAGAATTGCCTTGCGCGCGGTGTGTAATTTCTTCCGGGCAGATGTAGAGCTCGGTAAGAAGTTGGCGGAACGTATTGGCGTGGATTTGACTCCTTATTTGCAGCATATGGAATAAGTATGGTTGAGTGAGTACTGGTCTTTTTGTCGGTGAAGTTGTACTGATGAAAGGGATTGGTGCTCTTTTTTATGTTTGGGTTTATGGAGATTTACCGTCAATCATTATATGGATTTATAGCCATTCTTAGAGAATTATAGATTTATAAACCGTTATCAGGATTTATCGACATTCATAGCAATATATCAACCTAACTTTCATTTTATCAACCGTTCTTCCAATTGCGATTTATCTGCCATTTTCTAAAAAACGACAAAAATCGTATTCCCGATCACCCCCCAAAAAAAAAGCCACTCCCCCAAAAAAAGAGAAAGTGGCCACCACCATCAAAACGAATTCCGTTCGATTCCATACTTCCGGATCCGATACTGCAGATTCTGCCGGCTCATCCCAAGGGATTTCGCCGTTTTGGTGATATTAAAGTCATGGTATTTCAAAGATTTTTGAATATAATAGGTTTCGGCTTCTTCGACGAAAAGCTCAAGCGGTTTGATCTCTGTTCCGGATTGGTAGAGGAACTCCGATTCATCTTGGCTTTTTTCTCCGCAAGCTGTGTGGTGGATACGCTGCCTGAAACCAAATGGAAGATGATTGAAACCGATCTCCTCTTCAAAGCCAACGAGATTAAACGCCCCCTCGATGACATGCTCAAGCTCCCTCACATTGCCCGGCCAGTCATACTGCTGGAAAATTTCACTTACTTCATTCGAAATCCCCTTAATACTCATGGCGAAATGATGGTTGAACTGGTCAATGAAATAGTTCACAATCTCCGGTAAATCTTCCTTTCTCGAACGGAGAGAGGGGATGAAGATTGAAACAATGCTCAACCTGTAATAGAGGTCCTTTAATAACCGTCCTTCTGCAATGGCGTCGATGGGATCTTCGTTCACCGTCGCCATCACCCGTACATCGTATGGAAGGTCCGTCCCCCTGGAAAAGAAGTTTAATAACTTCTCCTGGAGGGAAGGGGTTAAGGAGTTGATTTCGTCGAGGAGGAGTGTTCCTCCCTGTGCTTGTTGAAAGAGGGAAGGCCGGTGATCTTCCGGGTTGTTGCCTTCCCGCTCCTCATGAAACAGGACTTCTTCAAGAATATCATCACGTAATGATGAACAGTTCTGTGTGATGAAGGGACGGTTGGCACGTGCGCTGTCGTTATGGATGCTTTGTGCGAAAAGCTCCTTGCCAGTCCCGATTTCACCACAGATTAACACAGGGGAAGAAGTCCTTGTCGCCTGCTTTCCGGTTTCGACTGCGTCCTGCAGGCGATGATGCTTACCGATGATGCTATCAAAGGTAAATAAGCTGCTCGGGCGCTTATGTATATGATCCCTCATCACTTTTTCGAGCTTGGTGATGTCCCTTGCAATTTCAATAGCTCCAATCAACACTTCATCATGAAAAATAGGGAATGTATCGTTCATCGTGGTGATTTCAATTCCATTTATATTAAAGTAAGTTTGCTTCACATTGAGGGTAGGTTCCTTTGTGCTTAGAACTTTAAGAAGGGTACTTTCCTCTTCAGAATGAAAATGGAAAACATCCAGTAAATTTTTATCCAGGACGTCTTCAATTTCCATGCCTTCGATTTCGCGCATTTTACGATTGTAGATGATGGTTCTCCCGGTAGAATCGATGACATGAACGCCTGATTCAAGATGTTCAGTGACTTTTTCGTACATATACAAACGCTTTTCAGATTCCAGCATGCTGATTCTCTCCTCTTCATTTTTGTTAGATCTTACTGCAAAACGTATCGTCTATAGTCTTCTTTTTGCGCAAATTTTCCATTCGTTTGTTGTTTGATTTAAGACTTATTATCAAAGGAATACACAAAAAGAGTGGAATTATAAAAAATTTTAAAAAAACTCTTGAAAAATGCAACTATCTTTTGCATTATTATAAGTGTAAGGGTTTTCTAAATGCAAATATTTTTTGCATGCCTGTTAACTAACCTCGTCGTTGTACAGGAGCTATCGTCGGCTACCAACCATTTGGTGGATTCAACATGTCAGGTACTGACTCTAAAGCGGGCGGACCGGATTATCTTCTGCTTCACCTTCAAGCAAAAACAACATCAGAAACACTTTAAGAGTATGAAAACAGGAAGGGGGCCTTTGTCTACAGGGGCTCCATCCTTGTATAAAAACAATTATTTTTTTTCATTACGTAAGGAGGAAACAATATGGCAGTAAGTACTCATTCGATTATTGAACAAACGGAAAAATATGGTGCGAAAAATTATCATCCACTTCCAATCGTCATTTCAGAAGCGGAGGGTGTATGGGTTAAAGATCCAGAAGGCAATAAGTATATGGATATGCTCAGCGCTTATTCAGCGGTCAACCAGGGGCATCGTCATCCAAAGATCATCCAGGCGTTAAAAGATCAAGCAGACCGTGTGACACTGACATCCCGTGCGTTCCACAACGACCAATTAGCCCCTTGGTATGAGAAGATTTGTAAGATGGCTGGTAAAGACATGGCTCTTCCAATGAATACCGGTGCAGAGGCAGTGGAAACGGCGATCAAGACAGCCCGCCGCTGGGCATATGATGTGAAAGGTGTAGCAGAAAACAGTGCGGAAATCATCGCGTGTAACGGGAACTTCCACGGAAGAACGATGACAGCTGTTTCCCTTTCTTCAGAAGAAGAATACAAGCGTGGTTTCGGTCCGATGCTTCCAGGGATCAACTTGATTCCTTACGGTGATCTGGATGCTTTAAAAGAAGCCATCACTCCAAATACAGCAGCTTTCCTTATTGAACCGATCCAGGGAGAAGCAGGGATCGTATTCCCTCCTAAAGGCTTTATGAAAGCAGCATATGAATTATGTAAAGAAAACAACGTTCTATTCATTGCTGACGAAATTCAGGCAGGCCTTGCCCGCTCCGGGAAAATGTTCGCGTGTGAGTGGGAAGATGTTGATCCTGACATGTACATTTTAGGAAAAGCACTTGGAGGCGGAGTGTTCCCTATTTCATGTGTTGTGGCCAATGAAGAAGTATTAGGCGTATTCAATCCTGGCTCCCACGGTTCTACTTTCGGAGGGAATCCAATGGCTTGTGCGGTATCCGTTGCGTCCCTTGATGTACTGATCGATGAAAACCTGGCGGATCGTTCTCTTCAAATGGGAGAATACTTTATGAGTAAACTTCGTGAGATAGATAATCCTATGATTAAGGAAGTTCGTGGTAGCGGATTATTTATCGGAGTGGAACTGAAAGAACCAGCACGTAAATACTGTGAACAACTGAAAGAAGAAGGACTGCTTTGTAAAGAAACACATGAAACAGTGATTCGTTTTGCTCCACCACTTGTCATCTCACAAGAAGACCTTGATTGGGCAATTGAAAGAATCAAAAAAGTACTGTCTTAATTCCCGGTTGGGTTAAAAGTTTTTTTCTTAAATCGATTGGAACAGGCGTGAAAATAAAAATTATTTCTTTCCCAAGTCAATGGTTTAAGATACGGTAATATGTTACAATTACAACGTTTCAGATCACATAATAAAGAGGCGAATGTTTACAATGGGAGAAAACCTTAATCTGTTTACTTCTACACAGCATGTCATCAATGATGCTTTATCGAAGCTTGGATATACGGAAGAAATGTATGAACTTCTGAAAGAGCCGATTCGTATGTTGACCGTTCGTATCCCGGTTCGAATGGACGATGGCAGTATCAAAGTATTTACGGGCTACCGTGCACAACATAACGACGCAGTCGGACCTACCAAGGGCGGGGTACGATTCCACCCTGAAGTGGATGAAGAGGAAGTGAAGGCTTTATCCATGTGGATGAGCTTGAAATGCGGAATTGTCGATTTACCATATGGTGGGGGAAAAGGCGGGATCATCTGTGATCCAAGAACGATGTCTTTCACAGAACTGGAAAAGCTAAGTCGCGGCTATGTTCGTGCCATCAGTCAAATTGTTGGCCCTACAAAGGATATCCCGGCACCTGATGTCTACACAAACTCACAAATCATGGCTTGGATGATGGATGAATACAGCCGTCTTCGGGAAAATGACTCACCAGGATTCATTACAGGAAAACCGATTGTCCTTGGTGGTTCACAAGGTCGTGAAAAGGCGACAGCTCAAGGTGTGACCATCTGTATTGACCAAGCTGCAAAGAAACGTGGCATTGACATCAAAGGTGCACGAGTCGTCATCCAAGGTTTTGGAAATGCCGGCAGTTTCTTAGCGAAGTTCATGCATGATGCCGGTGCAAAGGTCATTGCCATTTCCGATGCCCATGGTGCCCTTCATGATCCGGCTGGTTTGGATATTGATTATCTGTTAGACCGTCGGGATAGCTTCGGTACAGTAACGACACTATTTGAAAACACGATTTCAAATAAGGAATTATTGGAACTGGAGTGTGACATCCTTGTCCCTGCAGCGATTTCAAACCAAATCACTGAAGAGAATGTCTACGATATTAAAGCATCCATTGTGGTAGAAGCTGCAAACGGTCCGACTACCTTTGAAGCAACACGAATCCTTTCTGAAAGAGGAATCCTGCTTGTTCCAGACGTGCTGGCAAGTGCGGGTGGAGTAACGGTTTCATATTTCGAATGGGTTCAGAATAATCAGGGGTATTATTGGACGGAAGAAGAAGTAAACGAGAAGCTTCATGCTAAACTTGTCGAAGCTTTCAACAATGTATACGAAACATCTCAGAATCGTCGAGTGAATATGCGACTCGCCGCATACATGGTCGGCGCACGCAAAATGGCTGAAGCCTCTAGATTCAGAGGTTGGGTGTAACGATCGCATAATATAAAGAACGTATCCTCACTTTTATTGGGGATACGTTCTTTTTTCGGTTTGTAAAGGAATTTTCTATTTAGTATCGAAATGATTAGAGAGCATCAATTCTGGGTAAAATCATTGAAATTGACAATAAACAGAAATCGTCGTACGATAAAAATGTTCTTATGTTTAAACTATTAAACATTAAAGATTCGGAGGGATTCATGTGTCAACTGAAATGATTATAGAGGAAGCTTCTCTTGAAACGGTTGAATCAACACTTCAACAGCATAAGCAATTTTTTAAGTCAGGGGTTACGCGGCCACTACAATATAGAAAAGACTTGCTAGAGAAGTTCTCAGCAGTCATTAAAAATCATGAAGCAGAAATCATAAATGCATTAAAGATAGATTTAAATAAATCAGAGATGGAAACGTATGCGACAGAAATAGGCATCCTTCTGGAAGAAATTCGATTCGTGCTGAAAAATATCGACGAATGGGCAGAACCAAAAAAGGTCAAAACAGCAAAGACACATATAGGCTCGAAAGCATACACGGTCCCGGAGCCTTATGGTGTCACATTAATTATCGCACCATGGAATTACCCGATTCAACTTGCACTGGCCCCTGTCATTGGAGCGATTGCAGCCGGGAATACAGCCATCATTAAACCGTCAGAATTAACTCCTGCTACATCAGCATTATTAGCGGAAATGATCAACACTCATTTTGACCCAAGACAGCTTTTCGTGATTGAAGGTGGAGTAGAAACGACGCAGCATCTCCTGAAACAGCCATTCGATTATATTTTCTTTACCGGCAGCGTCCCGGTCGGAAAAGTAGTGATGGAAGCAGCGGCAAAGCAGTTGATACCCGTCACACTTGAACTTGGTGGGAAAAGTCCTTGTATAGTGGATGAAACGGCGGATATCCCTCTGGCTGCGAAGCGCATCGCCTTCGGTAAAGTGACAAATGCCGGGCAGACGTGTATTGCACCTGATTACCTGTTTATTCATAAGAGCAAGATAGATGAATTTATCACCGAATTTAAGAAAACGGTTATTGAATTTTATGGAACAGAACCATTAAAGAGTGAAAAATTTGGTCGGATTGTAAATGAACGTCATTTCAATCGTTTAACAAGCTACTTGGAAGATGGAGAAATCCTCTTAGGGGGAAATGTGGATCCTGGGAGCTTGAAAATTGAACCGACATTAATGAAGCCGAGAGATTTTACTGTACCTGTGATGCAGGATGAGATATTTGGCCCGGTTTTCCCTGTCATAGAATATGAGGAGCTTGATGAAGTCATTGAATTTGTGACAGAGCGACCGAAACCCCTGGCTCTTTATTTGTTCACGAGCAATCCAATCACAGAAGAGAGAATTAACGAATCGATTTCCTACGGTGGCGGTTGTGTGAATGATACACTCATGCACATCGTTACTCCATATCTTCCTTTTGGAGGAGTAGGGGAGAGTGGAATTGGAAATTACCACGGAGAATCAAGCTTCTCAACCTTCTCACATTACAAGAGCATCTTGAAGCAGACGACGAAGTTTGATTTAAGCTTCCGTTATCCAAGTGGAAGATTTGGTATGCAAATCATTAAGAAGTTACTGAAATAAGAAAGGTGACCCAGAGGATGGGTCACCTTTTTTTAGATGGTACGGGAGATCCTGGTTTACTTTAATAGCGCGTCGGCTCAGAATGAGGTTCTCTTTCAAGCTCTTCCGTTGGTTTGAATAATAGTCCAAGGTTAATTAGACCGGCAATACCAACTAAACCGTAAATGATACGGGATAGAGCGGCATCTTGACCACCGAAGATGGCTGCAACAAGATCGAATTGAAAGAAGCCGATAAGTCCCCAGTTCACAGCACCAATGATGGTAAGAACCAGAGCAATGCGTTGAATTGCACTCATGTTGTATTCCTCCTTAATTGAATGGCTCATTTATAACGTTTCCCATATCCCTTATTCCTATTCAAATTGATCGTAGCGAAATTTCCATGTGCAAGTTCTTTGCATTTTGGGGATGATATATTCGATAATAGGAAATGTGTTGAAGAAATTTTGGGTAACGAAATAGTTCGGCCCTTACAAAATACAAGGAGGTAACAAATAATGAATGAATTTACTTTTTACAATCCTACCAAATTGATTTTTGGGAAAGGACAAGTAGAACAACTGAAAGAATTGGTACCTCAATATGGTAAAAAAGTGCTTGTCGTATATGGTGGCGGAAGCATTAAGCGTAATGGTTTATACGATCAGGTAATGACTGTATTGAAAGATATTGACAGCGAAGTATTCGAGCTTTCCGGAGTAGAACCGAATCCACGTCTTTCCACAGTCAGACGAGGTGTAGAAATAAGTAAAGAAAATAATATCGAATTTATTTTAGCTGTCGGTGGCGGAAGTGTCATCGACTGTACAAAAGCAATTGCTGCAGGTGCAAAGTATGATGGTGATGCATGGGATCTTGTAACGAAGAAAGCTTTTGCGAAAGAAGCTCTTCCATTCGGAACCGTCCTGACTCTTGCAGCGACCGGCTCTGAAATGAATGCAGGATCTGTTATCACGAATTGGGAAACGAATGAGAAATATGGTTGGGGCAGCCCGGTGACATTCCCGCAATTCTCTATCCTGGATCCGGTAAATACCTTCACAGTACCGAAAGATCATACAATCTACGGTATGGTGGATATGATGAGTCACGTGTTTGAACAGTATTTCAATAATGCAACCAACACACCACTTCAGGACCGTATGTGTGAGTCCGTTCTGACTACGGTTATCGAAACTGCTCCGAAGTTGATCAATGATCTTGAAAACTATGAGCTTCGCGAGACGATTCTTTACTCTGGAACAATCGCCCTAAATGGAATGCTGCAAATGGGCTACAACGGAGATTGGGCAAGTCATAACATTGAACATGCGGTGTCAGCCGTTTACGACATACCGCATGCAGGTGGACTCGCGATTCTATTCCCTAACTGGATGAAGCATAACCTGAAAGTGAATCCTGCACGATTTGCTCAACTGGCAGAACGAGTATTCAATGTTGACCCTGCCGGTAAGTCAGAAGAGGAAGTGGCATTGGAAGGAATCGAAAAGCTTCGTGAATTCTGGACGAGCATCGGTGCACCGTCCAGATTGGCAGACTATGATATCGACGACAGTCAACTGGACCTGATGGCAGACAAAGCGATGGTGAACGGCGAATTCGGTAACTTCAATAAATTAAACAAAGATGACGTACTTGCGATTCTGAGAGCATCTCTATAATGAAATGTGGGAGGGACGGACCTTGTGAAGGTCCGTCCCTCTGTATTGGTTTGTACACCAATAATTAGGGGAATATAAGCGGGTGAGTACAGTTGTTGAAAAAAGTTTGCAATGCACACGCTTACATAAAGGGGGCTTTCTTGATTCTCGGGTCAGCTTTCGATAAAGTGAGATAGAAGAAAATATTTTAATCGGAGGATGGTTATGACACACATTCGTTTTGATTATTCAAAAGCGTTATCGTTTTTTGGAGAACATGAACTTACATACTTAAGTGATGCCGTGAAGGTTGCTCATCATTCGTTGCACGAACAAACAGGTGCAGGGAACGATTTCCTGGGATGGATCGACCTTCCTGTTGAGTACGATAAAGAAGAGTTTTCCCGCATTCAGAAATCAGCAGAGAAAATTAAAAATGATTCCGATGTCCTTCTTGTCATCGGTATTGGTGGATCTTATTTGGGAGCCCGTGCGGCGATTGAAATGCTGAACCACAGCTTTTACAATGCTCTTCCGAAAGAAAAGCGTTCCACTCCACAAGTCCTGTTTGTTGGACAAAACATCAGCTCCACATACATGAAGGACTTAATGGACCTTCTTGATGGAAAAGATTTCTCCATTAACGTGATTTCGAAGTCCGGTACTACGACTGAACCGGCGATAGCTTTCCGTATCTTCCGTAAAATGCTGGAAGAAAAGTACGGGGTGGAAGAAGCACGCAAACGCATCTATGCGACAACGGATAAATCGAAAGGTGCCCTTAAAACATTGGCATCTGACGAAGGCTATGAAACATTCGTTGTACCTGATGATATTGGCGGTCGCTATTCAGTTTTGACAGCCGTTGGGCTGCTTCCGATTGCTGTAAGCGGAGTGGAAATCGAGACGATGATGAACGGCGCTGCACAGGCCCGTGAAGATTTCAGTAAATCTGAGCTTACAGAAAACCCTGCTTATCAATATGCTGCTGTTCGTAACGCGCTATATAATAAAGGAAAAACGATCGAAATGCTCATTAATTATGAGCCTGGTTTACAATACTTTTCTGAATGGTGGAAGCAGCTGTTTGGGGAAAGTGAAGGGAAAGACCAAAAGGGAATTTATCCTTCTTCAGCTAACTTCTCAACAGATCTTCATTCTCTTGGACAATATGTTCAAGAAGGACGCCGTGACATTTTTGAAACGGTCATCAAGGTTTCAGAGCCACGTCATGAGCTGAAACTCGAGAAGGCTGACAGTGATTTGGACGGCTTAAACTATTTAGCCGGTGAAACGGTTGATTTTGTAAACAACAAAGCGTTTGAAGGGACACTGCTTGCCCATACAGATGGTGGCGTACCAAACCTGATCGTTGAAATTCCGGCGATGGATGCATACACATTCGGTTACCTCGTGTACTTCTTCGAGAAAGCGTGTGCGATGAGTGGATACCTGCTGGGTGTAAATCCATTTGACCAACCTGGAGTGGAAGCATACAAAGTAAATATGTTCGCCCTTCTTGGGAAACCAGGCTTTGAAGAGAAGAAGGCGGAGCTTGAAAAACGCCTTAAATAAGGAAAGAGCACTGAGGAAATCTCAGTGCTCTTTTTACATTTTTCTTTCACTTTAGGAGAAACTATCCCTAAAAGAAAGGGGATGGATCCACGTGATAGAGCTTTCATCTAACATCGAAGGACAGCATTACCAACTGTATAAGCTTGAACAGCTATTAAAGCCGCTTGGATATTCGATAGGTGGTAATTGGGATTATGATCACGGCTATTTTGATTACAAAATTGATGACGAAGTTGGCTACCAATATTTGAGAGTACCGTTTACATCTGTTGACGGCCAATTGGACTCAAGGGGGGCAACGGTTGAATTCGGTAAACCGTTCCTTCTCTCTCATAAATACCAGCGTGGCTTGGACGATAACGCATCAACCGGAACCTTCTCAGGCTCGGTCAATCAATTTTCCGAACCACAAGATCCCGATGCAAGCTTCCCGGAAGAATATATTGAAGTCGGGAAAGAACTTGTAAAAGAGCTGGAGAACGTTTTATTCTCTAGTTAGAGATAACAAGCAGTTCATCCGTTTCTTCAACCAAAGTCGTCAAAGGAGGATTCACAGTCGTGTTTTCTCCTTTTTTTATGCCTAATAAGATAATATTGTTCTTCAGAAGGTGTGCACTCAATGAATGAAAATTTTCATTGATGAATTCATTGGAAACAGGGATCAGCTTCAGGTTATTTCCTTTAAGGTGGTTCAACAGCTTTAAAATCGTCTTAGACATGCCTTGAGAAATGATACTGTTCATCATTACGTAGCTGGTCTGCATATTCGTTTGAATTACTTCATCGGCTCCAGCGCGTTTGGCATTGGCCACTTGATCCTTCTGGAGGATTTCCACGACCGTGTATAAAGCAGGATGATTACCCTTTATCGCCAGCAGAGTTAAGACGGAATTCATGTCTGCCGTCATCTCATCTTTATTTTGATCAGCAGTGATAATGGCAATCGAAGCTTCATGTAGGTTCACTTTGTTCAAAATTGCATCTTTAAAAGGTGTTCCTCTAACGAAATGAATATGGTTATTATTATAGGGGTTCTTTTGAAGGGTTTCATCGACAAGAATGATATCACACTGGGATTGAAGAGAAGTCAGCTGGTTAATCACTTCCCGCGTTCGTTCGTTCCAGCCTACTATGACGACATGCTCTTTTCCCTTAAAGGCAGCTTTTCCTTCCAGATAGGCATTTTGTGTCATGACCGTTTCCGCCGCAAGTGTGACAAAATAAGTTGAAAGAAAGCCTGCACCTACAAGGATGAGAACAATGCCAATCAATCTGCCTTCAAATGATGTAGGAACAAAATCCCCATACCCCACAGTGGAAGTCGTAATAATCGCCCACCAGATCCCATCGAATAAGGAAGGGAAGGTATCGGGCTCTATGAAATGAATGATCGTTCCAAATGAAAGCATCAACGTAATGGCGATTGTAAATATTCGTATAACTAAAGGCCAGCGCAAGAATCCATGAAACATTTGCTGCACCATACTACCAGCTCCTTTTTCATCTGCACTGACCATTATTGCCTATTCAAGTTCGTCTAAAACTCTGAAAGCCATTCTTTCTTCAATAAACTGTACATATATGCATCATATACTTGATCATCCTGAAGGATATATTCCCTTAGTAAGCCTTCTTGTTTGAAACCGAGTTTTTCAACTACTCGTGATGAAGCCTTATTATAAGGAACGATCACTGCCCCTACACGATTCATTCCTTTATCTGCAAATAGGTAGCTGAGTAACGGGGAGAGTGCCTCACCCATGATTCCTTTACCCCAGTGATCAGGGCTAAGGTCATATCCGATTTCGCACCGCTTATACGCTTTCGAAATGCCGTGGAAGCCACATGTTCCGATCATCTTATTCGAATGCTTCTCCACGATGGCCCAGCGCATGGGACCGCCTGATTCCAGGTGCTTTTCGTAGTTGTCGACCATATTTACCGCCACTTCTCTCGAATCGATCGGACTCATTCCGAAATAGCGGAGAACGTCCCCGGAAGTATAGAGTCCATAAAGAAAATCGACATCTTGCAAAGTGATCTGCCTTAGTAATATTCTCTCCGTTTCAAATACTGGATATTTTTCCAAAATTATCAACCCCTTTGTACATGAAAGTATACCATGTCAGGTACGGGGGAGGATGGGAAATTTCATAGTATCTTTTACTATTGGTCATGTTTTGTCATATGTGAAAGCAGCATTGATGGAGAATGATTTCTAGGGATACAAATGAACTGAACAAAAAGCCCCTGTCAGTGTTAGACAGAGGCTGATTCATTATGACTTCATTCCCGCAGATTGTGAATCCGGTCTTCCTGTCCTTGAAGGAATTGATGTGGCTTTCACGTCAGTCAGAAGTGATGGATCTAATTCTGAAACGGATGCTTGACCAGAAAGGGCCATCGTCAAATCGAGATCGGCCAGTGTATTCCGGATGACATCCTTCACCCCTTGTTCACCAGCCAGGGTCAATCCATACATATAGGGTCTGCCTAAGAGAACGGAACTCGCTCCCAGGGCCAATGCTTTCACTACATCCGCACCCCGTCGGATTCCACTGTCAAATAGTACAGGAATACGTCCATTCACAACCTGACAAATCACCGGCAATGAGTCTAAAGCTCCAACGGCCCCGTCAACCTGCCTTCCACCATGATTGGATACAATAATCCCATCCATTCCGTGATCAATGGCAAGCTTTGCGTCATCGGGGTGTAGAATTCCTTTAAGAAGAATCGGCAGGCTTGTATGATCACGCAGGAACTGCAGGTCATCCCACGTCAAACTGGCATTGCCAAACACTTTGGCCCATAGGGTGGCAGCTGCCTTCGCGTCAACTTCAGGGGGATCTTTCAGCATTGAACGAAAGACAGGGTCGCTCACATAATTCCCGACTCCTTCCCCTGACAGAAAGGGAAGATACGCGTTTTCAAGGTCAGATTCACGCCATGCCATCATCGCAGCATCAAGAGTAACGACGATAGCGGAGTATCCGGACGCTTCAGCCCTGCTCAGCATACTGGCTGCAATCTCACGTTCGTTGCTCCAATAAAGCTGAAACCATCTTGGGGAGTTACCCATGACAGAAGCGATTTCCTCCATGGAGTAAGTAGAGGCTGAGCTTGCAATGAACGGAACATTCATGGATGATGCCGCACGTGCAGACGCGAGTTCCCCATCAGGGTGAACGATGGATTGGACTCCGATGGGAGCGAGCATAAGAGGGGAGGAGTAGACTTCTCCCAAGACAGTCACCTTCAGATCACGGTTTTCAACGTTGTTCAGCATACGGGGAACAATCTGCCAGCGGGCGAAGGCATTTCTGTTGGCGCGCATCGTATCTTCACCGCCGGCACCTCCCGCTACATAATAATAAGGACCGTCTTCAAGCTTTTCCCGGGCCTTTCTTTCAAGCTCTTCAAACCGGAATGGAATGGAGGGACGGACCTTCCTCTGATAGATTTCATTTTGGACATGGTTTCCATACTGATTCATGGTATTCTTCTCCTTTCTCCTTTGCCGGAACAGGTGCAAATAATAAGAAGGAAGCGTATGTAATCGGCGAGCTTTTCCTTATAAGGAAAATGTTACTTATGGAATTCAGAAAAGTCAATTTATTGGTGGTGAAAAAAGGTACCGATTAAACGTCCGGACCCTTTGTTATTTATATATATAGACGATATCTCTTCATGTATTATAGTATCGACAGTCGTACATACATTGTCACTGAATCGATGAACCGCCAATCATCTAAAAACATAAAAAAAGGCGTCCTTATTTAGAAATAAGGACGCCTCTTTATGTATGGAGCATAGCGGGATCGAACCGCTGACCTTTTGGCTGCCAGCCAAACGCTCTCCCAGCTGAGCTAATGCCCCGTGAATCGGTCAAGATTAATTATAAGAAATGTTCATAGCGTTCGTCAATCTTTTTTTATAATATTCTTAGTTTTAATCTATATAAAAGCGGCGAACCATTGTCCGCCGCTCTCCAGACATGGACTAAACATACTTACTCCACATCTTCATCCTTTCATCTATTCAACAACTCTAACCCTTTCACCATTGCCAGCGCTTCTTGATCGGCAATCACCGTGACATGCTCGTGGCGATTCAAGATAGAAGCAGGGAAGTTCTCAGAGATTTTTCCTTCTACTAACTTTTTCATGGCCACTTGTTTCGCCTCACCTGAAACAAGGAGAAGGATTTCTTTGCTTTTCATAATCGAAGAAATCCCCATTGTGATGGCTTGAGCAGGTACTTCATCAATCGAGTCAAAATAACGGGCATTAGCCTCACGTGTAGACTCGGCAAGCTCTACAATGTGGGTGTTGGATTCAAAAGGAGTACCTGGTTCATTAAATCCGATATGTCCGTTACTGCCGATTCCCAGTATTTGAAGGTCAATTCCGCCATATAAACGGATTTTTTCATCATATGCCTCACATTCCTTTTCGAGGTCGACGGCTTTTCCAGAAGGGATATGGGTGTTTTCTGAATCTATATCAATATGTTTAAATAGGTGGTCATTCATGTAATGGTAGTAGCTGTTAGGGTGTTGACCGGACAATCCGATGTATTCGTCCAGGTTGAACGAAGATACATGTTGATAGGAGGTCCTGTTCTGATTATGGTCATTTATCAATGCTTCATAAAGCCCTTGTGGTGTTCCGCCTGTGGCTAATCCAAGGATCAGCTTATGAGATTCTTTCACCTTGGATAACAGATAGTCTGCAGCGACTTGACTCATTTCCTGGTAGTCTTTCACTTCAATTAGTTTCATGAGTATCATCCTCTCGAATATAGGCTATTTTCCCTTTACATATCGTTGTGTATACGTCTTTGTTTTCGTCTAATATGACGATATCTGCATCTTTCCGGGGAGCAAGGCTACCTTTTCGATCAAAGACATTTAATTGTCTGGCAGGGTTTTCAGCGGTCATTTTGATCGCGCTTCTCATATCTCCCGTAGTGAATTCCTGTATATTTGTAAAGGCATCTTTCATCTTCAATACGCTTCCTGCTAAAGTGTCTTCGTCCAATAATGCTTTCCCGTCCTTAACCGTCACCATCTGACCGCCAAGATCATACTGGCCGTTTTTCAAGCATTTGGCTCTCATGGAATCAGTGATGAGGATTAATCGCTCGTCTGTAATTTGATTGAATGCCAATTGGACCACTTCCGGACGAACGTGTATGCCGTCTGAAATCAATTCCACCATTAATTCTTTTCGAAGGAAGGACGCTCCGACGATGCCAGGCTCTCGATGATGGAGTCCCGACATTTGGTTGAACAAGTGGGTAACATGGGACAATCCTGCATCGATGGCTTCCCCGACTTGATCATAGGTTGCACTGGAATGACCGACTGAAGCGACAATCCCATTCTCTTTTAAGTAACGGATCAATTCGTATTCATCATCAAGTTCAGGGGCAAGGGTCACCAACTTAATATTCTCTCCTGAAAGAGCATGCCAGTTTTTAAACACCTCGACATTTGGCTTTTGGATGCGATTCAGAGGCTGTGCTCCTGCCTTATCCGAGTTTATAAATGGACCTTCTAAATGAAGGCCGAGTATTTCTGCCTGACCGCCTCTTTGCTGGTCTGACATATAGTCTGCCGTTGCCTTCAAGGCTTTTTCGATTGCACCGGATGCTTCGGTCATCGTTGTCGCAAGGAAGCTTGTGGTTCCTTCTTTCGGAAGTGTCCCGGTCATCGTGTCGAGAGCTTCCCGTGTGGCATCCATAGTGTCGGCACCATTTACGCCATGAATATGAATATCTATCATTCCCGGGACAACACTATACCCATGGGGAAGTGAAATCACTTTATATTCTTCTGTATTGGTTAACTGGGAACGCTCACCCATTTCGGTGATCATTCCATTCTCAATTTTGATATACCCTTTTTCATATACTGTATCTTCCCCATAGATGTGTCCATCCAGAATAAGCAGCTTTTCTATATTTGAGATCATTGAAATCACTCCTTGAGTACTTTACATCTCTACAATAACACCTGATAGTATAGATGTCTATACCAGTTTATGTTTGAACAGTATATTTGTAGTGAAACTGCAATCTAACTTTATAAAATCATTAATCTAACTTTTTTATTCATAAAATTGGTATAGACATCTATTCCTTTATGATGATATGATATGGACTGATTAAACGCTTTCAACTGAAACAAAAGGAGAGAATGTTATGTTAGGATTCTTACAACGAATCGGTAAATCCCTCATGCTTCCAATCGCGGTGCTTCCTGCAGCAGCATTATTGCTGCGCTTAGGTCAGGATGACTTATTAGGAATCGCGTTCATGTCCGAAGCAGGAGATGCCATATTTAAAAATTTAGCATTGATCTTTGCCATCGGGGTGGCAATCGGATTTTCAAAAGATGGAAATGGTACAGCTGGATTAGCTGGTGCCATTGGTTATTTGGTATTAACGGGCGGGTTAAAAGCCCTTGATCCGGATTCCAATATGGCGATTTTCGGGGGGATCATCTCCGGGGTCGTGGCAGGTTTATTATATAACCGTTATAGTGATATTAAACTTCCGGCCTGGCTGGGATTCTTCGGGGGCAGACGTTTCGTTCCAATCGTAACCGCTGCGTCCATGGTTGCACTCGCAGGAATATTTGGAATCGTCTGGCCGCCGATCCAGAGTGGGATCAACTCCATTGGTGAATGGATCATCGGTGCCGGAGCTACGGGAGTCGGTGTGTTTGGCTTATTGAATCGTCTTTTGATCCCGGTGGGGTTACATCACGTATTGAATACACTTGTATGGTTTGAATTTGGAACATTTAAAGATGCGGCTGGAGAAATTGTGAAGGGGGATATCCCGCGTTTCTTTGCGAGTGATCCGACAGCGGGAACGTTCCAAACAGGCTTCTTCCCGATCATGATGTTTGGTTTGCCTGCAGCGTGCCTTGCGATGATCGTGACAGCGAAAAAACATTTACGTGCCAATGTATCAGGGATGTTAATCGGGTTAGCCGTCACTTCATTCTTAACAGGGATTACAGAGCCGATTGAATTCAGTTTCATGTTCTTATCTCCTGTTCTTTATGGAATTCATGCTGTATTAACAGCAAGTTCCATGGTCATCACGTACGTGCTTGGCATCCATCACGGTTTTGGTTTCTCAGCAGGTGCCTTTGATTACATCTTAAACTTTAACATCGGCCAAAAACCTTGGCTGTTATTAGGGGTAGGCATTCTTTATGGGATCATCTATTTCCTCATATTCACCTTCTTGATCAAGAAGTTTAACTTGAAAACCCCAGGTCGTGAAGATGATGAAGATGCGGTAGTAGCAGATGAGAATTCAGGTGGAAATAGTAAATATGAAATAATGGCTGAACATTTTCTGAAGGATCTTGGCGGGAAAGAAAACCTGGCAGTGATCGATAACTGTGCCACACGATTAAGATTACAAATCAATGACGTCACACTTGTAGATGAAAAAGCGTTAAAAGCACATGGGGCTAAAGGTGTGATGAAGGTAAACAATAAAAATCTTCAAGTCATTGTCGGGACAGATGTGGAATTTGTTGCCGATGAGTTAAGAAAGTTAAAATAAATGGAGAGAGCAGACGGGTTTGTCGTATTTGGCAAAATCGTCTGCCACTTTCACATGGACCTTGGATAATTGTCTGTTATAAACAGGGTGTATATACTAAAATAAAAGATAAATCGTTATTTCGAAAGGAGAAGTGTTCGTGGTAAATAAAAATTCTCCTCTTCCTTTGTATTATCAGTTAGAAGAGCACCTAAAACATCTAATACAGTCTGAAGAGTTAAAACCGGGTGATGCCCTTCCGTCTGAGCGGGAGCTCGCGGAATCGTTCAAAATCAGCAGGATGACCGTGAGACAGGCGATTACCAATCTAGTGAATAAAAATGTGTTATATAGAGAAAAAGGGCGAGGGACATTCGTCTCTCATCGAAAAATCGAACAAAGTCTCCAAGGCTTAACAAGCTTTAGCGAAGACATGAAGAGTCGCGGACTCGAGCCAGGCAACAAATTATTACATTTTGAAATTTCTCCCGTCGGTGAGGATATTCAGGATCTTCTTTCGTTAGAAGAAGAGGAACTTGTGTATACAATGAAACGAATCCGTCTTGCAAATGGTGAACCGATGGCACTGGAAACAAGTTATATCCCGGTGAAGCTGCTGCCAGGATTGAATCAGGAAATATTGGGGAAATCACTGTATCATTATATTGAAAGTGAGTTGGGCCTTCACATCAGTCATGCCACTCAATCAGTGGAAGCGGCAATTGTGACGGAAGAAGATACGAAGCATTTAAAAGTGAATAGCGGGGAGCCGGTGCTGCTTATCCAACGAGATTCATTTTTAGAAGACGGTACCCCTTTTGAGTTAGTACGATCGATTTATCGAGCTGATAAATATAAATTCAAAATCAACTTGGACAGACTTTAAAAAAGAGTAGGAATCCTATTTAATAGGCTCCTACTCTTTTTCTCTATAATCCTTTTGTTAACAGAGGAATACGCTTACGATACTTTTTAATTAACTTTTCGTTATGATCATCTGCGCCATCCACGTTTCCACTGATGAAGATAGGCGGTTCAATTCCGTCTATCACCATATATTCAATGGCACCTGCCATGACGCTGTTCAATATCGCCGCGCCGATGACGGTTGAAGATGGAGAGAAAGGAACAGACACTCTTGGGTCAGTCAGCACTGCATCTCCTACAACGGAGTGATTATTAATGGCAAGATCCACTACTTCACTCAGAAATTTACCACTGGGATGTCGGGACATCTCCTTCTCTACGTAATCAAAGGAACTGATGGACACAACATAAGCCCCCATTTCTTTGGCGTGAAGAGCTACTTCGATGGGAACGGGATTTTTTCCAGAAGTGGAGAGAACGATCACCACATCATGGGGCTGAATATCTTGCGCATTCATAAACTCACCCGCATACCCTTTCGCTCTTTCTAACTGAGAAGATCGTACTGCTCCTTCATGAAGCATGAGCGGCTCAATCAAAATCGGATTGATCGGAACCAGTCCACCTGCTCTGTAGAACACTTCTTCTCCAAGGATGTGAGAGTGACCGCATCCGAAGAGCTGAATAATTCCATCTTGTTGGATGGAAGAAGATATCTTTTGAGCAAGCTCTGCCATTTTTTCAGCTTCTTCGGTTTGAACAACAAGTAATTTTTCCTGGATTTTTTCAAAGTATGTAGAAATCATTTTCTTCCTGCTTTCCTTTTTTCTTTCAGCATATCATATTTCTTGTGAACCTCTTAGAAGAGGGAATAAATACTGACAAACCCTACAAATACTGCTGTAATAAATGAAAAATAGGCAGTAGCTTTCTTGTTGGAATTGTATTCTGAAAGCCCCAAAACAAACATCATGGCACCTAAAGAAAGAAGCATGATGGTCGTAATGAACTCAGGTGGATCCTCACTTACCAACCCGTACAGGGCAAAAGCGATAGCGATGGTCGAAAATAGGATTCTTAACTTGAAAAACATGACATTCACTCCTGACACTATAGATAAGACAATAATAACATTTATTTCCACTCTTATTTGAAAATCTTTGCTCTGCACACTTTACATGTTATCTTTACGCTGAATCGTGGTAACATAAGGAGTAATGAACTGTACGGAGGGCATCTATGCGTATTTTTAGAATTTTAAACAACAATGCTGTTGTAGTGGTGGACGGGCCGCAGGAGAAAATTGTGATGGGGAACGGGATTGCTTTTCAAAAGAAGCGAAATGATATCATCCCCAAGAACAAAATTGAAAAAATTTTTGTCCTTCATGAGCAATCCTCCGAGAAATTTCAGCAGCTACTGGCTACCTTGCCGGAGGAGCATATTGAAATCGCTGAAAACATCATCAGCTATGCAGAGGGGCATTTAAATGCCCCTCTTAGTGACCATATTCATATCGCACTGACGGATCACCTATCCTTTGCACTTGAAAGACTGCAGCAAGGAATCCCCATCCAAAATAAGCTCTTAAACGAAATCAAGCTGCTTTACAAAAAGGAATATGAAGTCGGGGTGTGGGCAAAAAGAGAGATCAGGCAGAAACTCGGAATCGAAATTCCTGATGATGAGGCGGCTCATATTGCTCTTCATATTCATACGGCGAAGATGGATGCCCCTTCTATGAGCGAATCGTTGAAGCATGCAACGATCCTGAGGGATTTTGTCGAGCAGGTAGAGTCGATTCTTTCCATAGAAGTAGAAGAGTCGAGCATCAATTATCAACGATTGATCACCCATCTCCGTTTTGCGCTAAATCGGATTGAGCAGGGAGACCAGTTCGATCCCATCGATGAAGACATGCTTGAACTCATTCAGATGAAATACCAAAGGGCTTACGAGTGCTCAAAGGAAATCACAAAGTATTTGCAAGAAGAATACAGCACCCGATTCCCGCCTTCTGAGGTTGCGTATATCGCTCTGCATATAGAGCGCCTCTTAAAGTAAATGGTTGACGGTAACGTTTTCATATTGTAGAATGAATTCATCAATTTCATACAGTAGGATTGTTACTGATCATGCAGGCAAGACCTAGAATCTTTAAGACGATAATGGTAAGCGTCTCTCTTTGACCTACCTCTATCCTCTTAAGGGTACTAGGTCTTTTTTTATTGATATTTTTAAAAAAACTGGAGGGATTCATGATGAACTATCGTGAAGTTGCTGAACAGCTTGTCCCGTTATTGGGCGGCGAAAAAAATGTTGTAAGTGCCACTCATTGTGCGACGCGTCTGCGTCTCGTGATTGACGACGAAAGTCAGATAGAAAAGAGCGCCATTGAGGAATTGGATGGTGTGAAAGGAGCATTCTCAAGCTCCGGTCAGTTCCAGATAATATTCGGGACAGGAAATGTAAACAAAGTATTTGAACATTTCGGCCCTCTTGTCGGAGCATCGATTGAAGATAAGTCACCAACGGGCGAGTCTCACAGCGATGCAGCAAAACGGAAAATGAACCCGTTTGCCCGTTTTGCCCGTACACTCTCAAACATCTTTGTACCGATCATTCCGGCAATCGTAGCGGCTGGTATGTTAATGGGCCTCCTTGGCCTGATGAGAACATACAAATGGGTCGATCCTGAAAGCGGTCTATTCGTGATGCTGGACATGTTCTCTTCTGCTGCCTTCATCATTTTACCGATCTTGATCGGGATGAGTGCAGCAAAGGAATTTGGGGCGAATGGTTACTTAGGTGCTGTCATCGGGGGGATCATGACCCACCCGGCATTACTGAATCCTTGGGGTCTTGCCGATGCCCAGCCGGACACTCTTGATTTCTTCGGATTTGGCGTTGAAATGCTCGGGTACCAAGGGACGGTTATTCCAGTACTATTAACCGTTTACTTAATGGCAAAGATTGAAAAAGGCTTACGCAAAATTGTACCGAATACCGTTGATTTATTGGTGACACCGTTCTTGACGATCATCTTCACAGGATTTACAGCCCTGCTTGTCGTTGGACCACTTGGAAGAGTTCTCGGTAACGGAATCACAACGGTTCTGGATGTTGTCTACAACACGGCCGGCCCAATTGCTGGATTGATCTTCGGGGGATTGTATTCAACAATTGTATTAACCGGTGTTCATCACAGCTTCCATGCCATCGAGGCTGAGCTGTTATCAAACATCGGCGGAAACTATTTGCTGCCAATTTGGGCAATGGCAAACGTAGCACAAGGTGGGGCAACACTCGCCGTCTTCTTTAAAACGAAAAACAAGAAAACGAAAGAAATTGCTGTACCGGCAGCCGTTTCTGCTTTTCTGGGAATTACAGAACCGGCGATCTTCGGGGTCAACTTAAAGCATCGTCGCCCATTTATTGGAGCGGCCATCGGTGGAGCACTTGGGGGAGCATACGTGGTATTCACTCAAGTGATGGCCAACGGAATTGGACTGACGGGTATTCCGATGTTTGCGATCGCTCAAGACCCTCTTAATTATGGAATCGGATTTGTCATCGCAGTAGCGGGTGCCTTTGTTGCAACCTTGTTACTGGGGTGGAAGGAAGAAGCAAAATAGAAATCTTTATCCTTACTAGTCACCTGACCAGTAAGGATTTGCTATATTTAACTAGAACCGAATGGAACGAGGAGGAACTCTATATGAAACATGGTATTATCTCGCTGGGGGAAGCATTGATAGACTTTATCCCTTTGGATGAACACAATTCCACCTATCAAAAAAGTCCAGGTGGAGCTCCTGCCAATGTGGCTGTTGGACTGGCTCGTTTAGGCACTAAATCTACCTTTTTAGGTAAGGTGGGAGAGGATGTATTAGGCAGATTCCTGCAGGAAACCCTTGAAAACTATGGTGTAAGAATCAATCAAATGCGAATGACTCCTGATGTTCGCACCGGTGTGGTATTTGTAACCAACGGAGAAGACGGGGAGCGCAGCTTTGACTTTTATATCGATCCGAGTGCCGACCGTTTCCTCCAAGTAAATGATATAGACGAAGAGGATTTCCTAACCCATAAAATCCTTCATTTTGGTTCCATCTCAATGATCGGCTCTCCTGCGAAAGAAGCGACGCATCATGCTGTGAAAGTGGCGAAAGAGAATGGTTTATTGGTTTCCTATGATCCGAATTTACGATTAGGATTATGGGATTCTGAGGAAACTGCCCGAGAAACGATTAAAAGCATGCTTTCTGAAGCGGATGTTTTAAAAATCTCTGAGGAAGAACTCGAATTTATTACAGGTGAAAAAGAGATTGAAGCGGGGGCAGCGAAACTAAAGGCATACAATATTCCTTTCTTGATTATCACGATGGGGGCAGAAGGAAGCTATGTGTACGTAGGGGATGCCCGTCAGTATGTACCTGCCATGAAGGTAAAAGCAGTGGATACAACGGGGGCCGGGGATGCGTTTGTGTCCGGGATTCTCTATTCCATCCATGAATACAAAGGGAATATTGCATCCTTATCAATTGAAGAAGCAGCCCGCATGGCCGGGTTTGCAGCCATATCAGGAGCACTCGCTGCCTCAACAAAAGGAGCGATGACGGCTCTGCCTTCATTGGAGGAAGTTAACCTTCATCTGAAGAGGGGGGAGGCGTGATGACCAGAGATGAACAATTGCGAAAAGAAGCCTATGAAGAAATGGAAAAGCACAAAGGTGTTGTAGAGCAAGATCCCTACCGTCTTCATTATCATCTAATGCCGCCGACAGGGTTATTGAATGACCCGAACGGATTCATACAATTTAAAGGGGTCTATCATCTCTATTACCAGTGGATGCCCTTTAAAACCGGACATGGTGCAAAATTCTGGGGGCATTATTCTTCCAAGGATTTAGTTAACTGGACACATGAAGACATCGCCCTCACTCCATCAGAATGGTTTGAGAAAAACGGTTGTTATTCCGGAAGTGCCATCGAGCATGACGGGAAAATCTTTGCGTACTATACAGGGAACGTGAAGGACGAGGAAGGGAATCGGGAATCCTATCAGTGCTTAGCCCTTTCGGAAGACAGCATTCATTTTGACAAAAAAGGTCCCGTCGTTCACTTACCGGAAGGATTTACAGCCCATTTCCGCGATCCAAAGGTGTGGGAACAGGATGGAGCGTTTTTTATGGTTGTTGGCGCACAGACGACAGAATTAAAAGGAGCTGTCGCTTTGTTGCAATCGGAGAATCTAATTGATTGGGCGTATCGGGGTGTCCTTACAGGTGGAGGCATGGGCAAGCTTGCTGACTTCGGTTATATGTTTGAATGTCCCGACCTTTTTAAGTTGGGAGAAGAGGACATCCTTATTTTCTCTCCGCAGGGAATCGAAGGTGCTGGAATGAAGTATCAGAATGTGTATCAGGCAGGCTATGTTGCCGGACAATTTGATTCGGCTGCAGGAACGTTTGAACATGGGGATTTCGAAGAATTGGACCGCGGCTTTGACTTCTATGCTCCACAAACGACAGTCGACGACAAGGGACGCCGTATTCTCTTTGCCTGGATGAGTGTACCGGATCAAAATGAACAGGATCATCCTACCATTGAACATAAGTGGCTTCATACGATGACCTTGCCTCGGGAGCTGAAGTTTGTGAACGGTAAGGTGATACAGGTTCCTCTTGAAGAATTGCGGGATTTAAGAGCGGGAGAAGCTATAGAACACAAGGTTGTATTGGATAAAGAAAGCCGAGAATTCAATGGTGTAAATGGAAAAGCGTTTGAATTGGAGATCGGGGACCTGTCTCTTTCTGAAGGATGGTTTGATCTTTCCATTGGGGATGGAGGCAGACTCGTTTATTCTTCCGGGGAACAGCTGGTTACTCTTGAGCGAAAAAGCTATGTTAATGGCGTGGTAGAGAAGCGGCAATGTAAAGTGGTGAATTTGAATTCATTAAGAGTGTTCGTTGACACTTCTGCCATTGAAATATTTATAAATGAAGGAGAAGAAACGTTTACAGCCCGATTCTATCCATCACCAAACAACGATGCTGTCCGTTTCGGAGCTTCCAATCAGGCTAGTTTTACCATTAGAAAATGGGTTCTAAACCATGTAAACTTAAAATAGACCGCCGTTATGGTGGTCTATTTTTTTTCAAAAGGGCTGATAGATGTTATAGTAAGATAATATAAATTGGATTTCCTGAAAGGATTTTTCATGATGAATTATAAAATGATTGTACTAGACTTAGATGATACATTATTACGAGATGATCAAACGATTTCGGGTCGTACTAAAGATGCTTTACTTCAAGTACAGGAAGCAGGAGTGAAAGTTGTCCTGGCGTCCGGCCGCCCCACGTTTGGAATGAGATGGGTTGCAGAAGAACTGAAGCTGGACCAATACGGAAGTTATATTCTTTCTTTCAACGGATCGAAAATAATAGATTGCAAGACAAACGAAGAGAAATACAGTCGAACATTATCAGCAGAAACCGTTCATCGCTTATATGATTTGAGTAAACGGGAAGAGGTTGGCATTCTCACATATGCTGATGATGCGATTGTTGTAGAAGAACCAAGTGAATTTGCTTCTATTGAAAGTGAATTAACAGGCCTGCCTGTAAAAGTTGTTCCAAACTTTAAAGAAGCTATTAAGGAGCCTGTTGTAAAGGCACTCATGTTAAAAGAAGCCGATCGATTGGTAAAGGTCGAGAAAAAACTTCAAACCGAACTGGATGGTGAACTGAGTGTGATGCGCTCCAAACCATTCTTCCTTGAGTTTACACAGCTTGGCGTGACGAAAGGAGCAAGCCTCGACTACCTGATCAAGCCAATGGGCATTAAAGCGGAAGAGGTCATTGCCATCGGAGACAGCTATAACGACCTTACCATGATTGAATTCGCCGGTCTTGGCGTCGCAATGGGAAATGCTCCGGGAGATATTAGAGAAAAGGCTGATTTTGTAACAGCTTCTAATATGGAAGATGGCGTAGCAGAAGTAGTTGAGGAGTTTGTATTGAACAGATTGTCCCGCGTTTAAGGGATTTAGGGGTGGCTTTAGGGTCACCCCAAAAAAAGAGCCAAACCCAAATTTCAGATTCAACCCTTACCCCTACTTATGATCGCAATCCCGATCAAACTCCGAATCATATTCAGGCCCCACACCATGCTCTTCACTTGAACCGCTTCCTTTAGGGCCTCCCCGATCCATATGCGGAAGCTTCCGGTTGACGAATTTCGGAGGAAGGGGCTGAATTCCGAGAAAACAGTTGCAGTCAATGCTGATACATTTATCGGTTTGATAAAGGGCAAATAATTCATCGACATCGTCGGTAATGTATCCGTCTATATCCATTCCGGCCAGTAACCGCAGTGTTGCACAGCCATCATCGATATCGATGAGCTTAAAGAATATGGTGCAGTTGGAGTGTAAGTGTGCTCGAAACGGCTCGCTATCTTCCTTTGTGTATATAATAAATGGAATGGTGTCTACCTTGTCGTATTCACAAATGAACTTAAACTTTTGGGTGGCCAATTGGAATTGTTCCAGTAATAATTCATTCAGGGTTTTGCATATACAGCTATCGTGATGACAAATCATCGCCTCAAACCCTCCTTTCACCTGTCTCTTATCATTAGTGTATTTTTGTCTGGGAAAGTGGTGTAGTGCATATATAATGGTTTAGATTGATTCTAAATAAAATTGAATGTCTTTAGAGGCATCTTTTGCACGCCTCTCTGATTCCTGCACGGATTCACCGCTCGCCATTACATACCCGTAGCGATGCCCCATGGAAGTTGGAGGGCGAAGTGTTTTTCCTTTCTTGGGTTTTATATAAACTTCGATGATGCCTTCTTGTTCTTCTGCCATGTTTTTTCCAATCACTTTTAACAGCTTGCCAGTCTTGTTTACTGTCATGTAGTAGGTGTAGATATGTTTTTCCCATTTGCGCTCACTATGGTGAGGTTTACTAAGATATACCCTTAACGTTTCTTCCACTATGCTCAGTCCATATGCTTCTTCTATCATTTTGTTCATTGCTCCCCCAGAGATTCGGGGGTTGACTTCGATGAGTTTCCATTTATTCTTTACCAGCCGCATTTCTAAATGACAGCTTCCGTTAACAAATCCCAGGTCATTGACAATCTCTCCAACCTTTCTGACCAGTACCGGATAATGGTAGACGGGTGAAACACTATACCCGGTGACAATGAATCGTTTATGATAGTTGATTTGCTGCTTGACGACCACTGTAATCACGGGCTTGCGTTCTTTGATTACCACTTCGATTAGGTATTGAGGTCCCTCTAAGTATTCTTCTACAAGAAGACTTGGAGGTTTTTTCCGGTTTAATTTCTTTATGCCTGCTGCAAGCTCTCCTTCATTACGAATAAGGAGGACATCTTTTGACCCGTTAGAAATGGGTGATTTTAATACAACAGGATAGGAAAAGGTCTTTACACTCTCTTTAGAAAAGGGAGGCTTCATTTTAATGAAATCAGAAGAATATTCTTTTCCCATCAGTTTCGTTCGGAGCACTGTTTTATCCATACAGTCAGCAATCGGTTCCAAGGAAATTTCGGTTCCACAGAATTCATTAGAAAGCCGGGCTGCTACATAAACGTAAGAATCGAGAAAACTGATGATGCACGCTATTTTCTTTCCTCCCTGCAGAAGTGTGGAAATTTCTCTCCTGATTGTTTCTTCATGCCTTAAATCTACTTCGTACATTTCGTCGACATCCTGAAAGAGTTCTTTTTCTCTTATAAACTTCCTGCGGTTAGTAAATAGAATAGTAGAGTAGCCCAGTTTTTTCCCTGCTTCAATACCGTCCCGTGAGGAGCCTGATTGGTTTGTACCTATATAGATGATGTATTCATTCATGGGGGGAAAGCAGCTCCTTTATGTGTTTAGTCTCTACTCAGTATATGAGCTGTTTTTTTATAAGTATGGGCTACTAAAGGTGAAAAAAGATAATTGGACGAGAATTTGCTAGACTCCTGTTAAAAATCGAAGCAGCTTGATCCCCATCTGCAAATATAAGGTTAATAGGAGGGAAGCAGCTCTTTACACACATAAAATATTTAGGGGGAACATCATTGAATCAGCCTACACCCCCAAAGTATCAACAGAATAAACTGTACAGTAATGCAATGCTCGTACCCATTCTGAGCTTTGAAAGAGAATATGATAAATGAAGGAGCGTACCTTGAATGAAGTCTATCATTTTTATAGAAACGACTAAGTCGGGTTCAAGCAGGGAAGCAATTAAGACGGCAGACAGACTTGGATTTTATACCGTCTTGTTCACTGAAAGACCTAACTTTGTGGCGAAGCGGGAGGAATTTCCCGATGTTCATTTTATGAAGTTATGTGATCTCAGTGATATGAATGTGCTGCAAAAGGAAGTAAAAGCCCTGATTTTGAAAGGGATAGAAGTTTCCGCTATTGTGAGTTATGTCGATCCGCATAGCTACACAGCATGTACACTTGCCGATCAATTTAATTTAAATCATTTTTCAACTGAAGGAATGAAAAATATTCAAAATAAAATTCAATCACGGGAACTGTTGAAGAACTCATTGATAACTCCGGCATATTGGACGATTGCTACAAAGGAGGAAAGTGAGGCATTAGAACCGAAAATCAAGAATAAGTTCCCTCTGGTCATGAAATCCCCCAAATCTACCGGCTCAAAAGATGTGTACAAGGTTGGGAATCTATTAGAATATCGGAAGCGGTATAATACGCTGATTACCCTTTATGAAAATCAGCCGATATTAATAGAAGAATACCTACCGGAACCTCAGTATCTGGTGGAAGTGGTTGTTCACAAAGGAAAGGTTCATATTATGGCTGTGATCAAACAGGATATTCAATATACTCGACGCTTTATCGTGATGGGATACAAATTATTACTGAATCCTGGGGTGAGATTTTCTAATGGTCTGATGAAAGCGATAAAAGAGATCGTTGCTAAGCATGGGCTTGAAACCGGACCTTGTCATTTGGAGCTTCGGCGCAAAGGAAATCAGTGGAAGTTGATTGAAATAAATGCGCGTATCTCAGGTGCCGGAATGAATAATATGATCAAAGCAGCCTATGGAATCAATCTAGTCGAAGAAATGTTGAAAATGGCGCTGGGAAAAGATCCGGATTTAAAGCCTAAGTTTCAAAAGAATGTGTACATGCAATACGTGACTGTGGATAAAAAGGGGACGCTCAAGAAAGTCACAGGGAAAAATAAAGCCCTTGTGTCCCAGGGTGTTGTAGAGGTTTACGTCAAGCCCCGTAAAGGATCAGTGATTACACCGCCATTGTCGATGGGACACCGATATGCATATGTAACTGCCGTTGGAAATACAGCGATAGAAGCTGAAGAGAACGCGAAGAAGGCAGCCGCGGAAATTCAGTTTTGGATTGAAGAGTCTCCAAAGGAAAAGATTACAACAGTCATTCAATAAGAAAAAGGGAGGGTGTCCATTTACCTCCCTTTTTCACGTACAAGTCAACCGAGTAAATAAATAATAAAACGCCTTGTTTAAGCATTTTCGGCTTGAAACAGGGCGTTTCATTTTTGCTATAATTCTTTCGCGCTTATGAATTGGTATACGGCTGTTTTATTCGGCCTTTAGCCGAAATTCTTCTTGCAATATTCCACCGTATCCACCATCTCCAGTCCGCTGGCTCCTTTAATCAGAATGGTCCAGTTTGGTTGGATGATTTTTTCTAGTTTCCCATTTAATGCATTCATAGAAGGTCGGTTAAAGTGAAAGATTCGCTGGCTGTTCATTCCAGCTTCCCTTGCGCCAGCTCCAATGTTTCTGGAAAGGTTGCCATAGGTAAAGAGGTAATCAATCTTTTTCTCAGCAACATATCTTCCTATTTCTTTGTGCACGTCTTCATGTTTGTCTCCAAAGCCCGCCATACTTCCCAAGACTGCCACTTTCTTTTCGCCCTCCAATTGCGTAAGTACGTCGAGAGCGCCTTTCATGGCGTCCGGAAAAGCATGGACCGTATCGTCAATCAGCGTGATGTTGTTTTTCAGCTGCATAACATCAAGCCTGTGCTTTGGCTTCTTAACTTCCTTCATGCCTTGTTTAATTTCTTCTGGCTTAAAGCCGAGAAGGTCCGCAATGGCAATGGCAAGAAGGGCATTGTAAACATAAAATTCTCCATGGTATGGAATGGAAAAGGTATGTGATTGACCAGAAAGCTTTAGGTCAAAGCTGATTCCTTCCACGCTGTAGCGCAGATTCTTTGCCTGGTAATCAGAAGGGGAATGAATGCTGACCTTCTTCAGTACACCTGTGAAATTCTTAGTATGAAGAAGCTTTGAATTCTTGTCATCTCCATTCAAGAATAAATGGCCATCACGATCCATTCCCTTAATAAGCTCCGATTTAGCTGCAGCTATTCCCCTAATATCACCATTAAAGTTGCCGATATGGGCAGTACCGATATTGGTGATCGCTCCTATGTTGGGCTGGATAATTTTGCAATGCTTTTCGATTACGCCTGGAAACGCCATTCCATATTCGAGTACGATGGCCCGGTGAATGAAGTTGATTTCATCATGGTGCTTTTCTGTATGATCGGTCCTGTTCCAATAATCACTGGATTCGAAGATAATCCAGCGGGTTCTTAGAATCGATGCGATGAATGATTTGGTTGTTGTTTTGCCTGAACTTCCAGTTACAGCAATGATCGGTTTTTCAACGGAGAAATCTTTATCCATAGTAATCCTCCTTTCTTTATTCACCTGGATTTTTTCTTGGCTAAATAGATGCAGTATTGTATGGTATTTTTGACAACATCCATCTCAAGATAAAAGGTCGGGGGACATCCCGGTCTCCAGTTCACTTCGTAAATCCATATTTTCCCCAGGTCATCCAACGCAACGTCAATTCCAAGCTCATCAATACTTTCTGAATAACGTTCCTTTTGCAATTCGTCCAAATGCCGGGCAAGGAGCAGAGAAAAGTTTTCTAAATAGCGCTTAATGTTAAAGTAATCATGATCACCAAATTCCTGTTTCAAAAAAGGAACGAGGTAATTCATCGAACCGCCATTGTTAATATTCGAGATAATCGTTCCCGGAGCGCCGATTCTTGGATAGATAGAGGTAATGACCCATTTCCCATCACCGTCTTTTTGAACGTGAAGCCGAAAGTCAAATACGCTTCCATCTTTTGTCCGGCAATTGATATAAGGCTGTACAAGAAAATCCTCTTCTTGAATATTAGCTGAAACAAATGCTTTTAATTCATCATAGGAATAAAGGTGATCGTCTGTATTTAGTAACATTCTAAAATCATTTCCGACACGTTCAATATAAATGATCGATTTACCTTTGCGGCCGTTAACAGGTTTAAAGACAATCTTGCGATAGGCATCCAAAAAAGAAAAGAAGTGATTCGTCCCTCTTACGACCTCTGAGGGAATCAAATATTGTGTAAACTCTCCAGCTTCCATCAGTCGTTTATAAACCGCCATTTTATTGCCGATTGAATGAGTGGTAAATGGAATGTTCTTCTTCAGTTCCTGAATCACGTCATTGGCTTTAGCGAGCTTTTCAGGGCTTCCTGTGTTATAGATAACATCAGGAAACGGGAAGGTTCCTTCCACCCACTTTCCGTCTTTATATTCAAATCCGGAAATGGTATTCGTTATTAAATTTACTCCCCCTGGAGAAAAATAGACCATCTGCGTTCCTTCTGCCTTGGCAACAGCTGCATAAGCGTATGATTTAATAACACTATCAGGATGCTTTCGGTGGTGCAGCATTCCAATTCGAATCAATTGACTAACCTCCTTAAAATAGTTTCTTCCTTACTAGTAAATGATGGTCGTCCCATTGAGGGAACGACACTTGTGATTAGGTATATCGCCTTTTTTACACCGTTTGACTCATGAATAGATGGCATTCCATAAAAGTCTATAGAGATAACTTGTATGTCCCCTGAAACAAATCTCCAATCCGAAGAGAATGACATTTCCCGTTTGGCTTGTAATGATGGCAGCCTTTCCTTGTGCCTGTTGATAGTCAGGCCAGTAGCCTGCAAGTAACGAATCCGGGTCATTCTTGAATATTGCGACCACTTTCATCTTGCCGGTATTCGTAAACCAGGCCGGCCGGTATACGAAACCGGTATCTTCAGCGGGATATCCCTCGGTTATGGCATGATTCTTATAGTGGATCTGCAATAATGCATTTTTATTCCAGCCTCCGGAATGAACCTCAGCTTCACTTAGCTCAAGAATAGAGGACAAAGCTTTAGAAGCACCTGCGCCGATTCCGATCACTTTTCCACCCTTTTGTACAAAGTCGTGAAGATTATTACGGCAGGCATCCTGTTGAGCGGGAGAATCAAGTACGAAATCGCGGTAAATGCTTCTAATTTTTGATGGTGGATAAAATAAATGCTCATAGCCGTTGTAAACAAGAACATTCACAGAGTTTAATGCTTTTTCTAAAGCCAAATCCTTCGCTCTTAATTCCTGAAAAGGGATATTCATTTGCTGCAAAGCAAGCTTCAGTCCTGAATGAGCTTTTTTATGAAAAAGACCGTCATCAATTAGAATCCCCACAGTAACAGGTACACCTGAGCCTGTATCTTCAGATTTAAAGTCTTTCTCCATTAATTTAAATGGCTTAATACCTGCATCTACCATTTTAAATACAGGGTGACAGTTGACCCCCCAGCTTAACGGAAGACTCCAGGCACAAAATTCAGAAATTCTTTCAGATCCTGACGAGAGATCTTCCCCTTTCGTGAGGAAGCAGTAAGCTACATTAGCTCTTGCTTGATTCATTGGAACGATGGTGGTACCTGCTGGAAAAGAATGTCCTTCATAAGTGAAATCTTTCGTAGAGGAGTATAGCTTTATTCCATTCTTCTGGAGATGTCGCGTTAGTTTCCCGAGACCTGAATGATGTTCGTTCTTTTCTGTCAGTACGTAGTATTTGGGGAAATCGCCCGGTGAGTGAGTGGGATGCACATTCTTAATTCCACGCTGGAAAAAGGCCGCTTGATTTTTGTTTATTTCCTCCCTGTGCTTTGAAATATGGGTAAGAGCAGCTGAAAGAGCTAAAAGAAGCCAGGTGATGCCATCCTCTGAACGGCTCGGTGATTCAATGGTAATCCCGATCGCCCCATGCAGCATCGAATACACCGAACAGCTATATGGACTATAGTCATCCCAGCCACCTTTTCCATCACGGTAAGGGATGTATGTTCCTTTTATCGACTTAAACCTCTTAGAAGAAAACGTTTCTTTTTCTGCAATTAGAAAGGATTCCATGCACTGAGCAAGGGGCAGCGCCCACTTCAGATATAAATCATATTCATAAGCTGGATTGTGAGGTGGGGTACAGGGTTCGATCAATCCAATGTGAGAGGTTTTTTTCCATACATACCCATGCAAGTCCAAAACGACTGCAGGCTTTTCCTTCACAATCAGATTGACGATGCTCTCTGTTTCAGGCTGTGATTGTGTAATGAAATCCCTGTTTATATCAAAGCCCTCTGCATTATAGCGTGTCTTATGCACATATCCGTCCGGATTACAGCAAATGACACAAAATACAATCAAATCATCCAGCCAATCCGTGCTTTCGCCATCTTTTTGAATCTTATTCAAAAAACGCAGTAAAGCTGTCGAACCGGTGGCTTCATGTCCATGAATGGAAGCTGTAATGACGATTGGAGTTTTCTTTCGTGACCTAAAAGAATTTTTGTTTTTTTTGGGTATTTTTGTTCCGGAAAGGGCTGGCTTTTGAATCGTAACACACCAAATGTCCCGCCCTTCGATGGACTTGCCAATTGAGGAGAGGGAAAGGAATGGACATTGTTTCGTTTTCTTCTCTATCAATGCTTCTAGTTTTCTATAAGAAAGTATAGTACTTCCCATGTAGTCATAGCCTCCTTTCTATATTTAATTCAAGGGAAGGTAATTCTGCTATGGACAAGTGTCCCTTTAGGACAAAATGATGCATTTTCACTGCCGGGTGACTTTGCAAACCTCACCTGCTATTCGACTCAGCCGATTTCTTGACCATCACCAGGGCCAGCAATCTTGTGGTAACAGCCTTATATAAATAGCCTTTAGCCGTTTCCTCAGTGAAAACTTGTACATACATTAATACATAGAAGTGGTTTATCAGTTTAAGAGAGGTGTATCCCATGAATATATCGATTGAGACCTCCACATTTAAGGAGCTGGAGCCTCTCGTTCTACTTGCTGGTAAAGATGGAATGAGGGTTAATGACGTACCGGGCTCTGTATGGTTTTGTGCAAAAGTGGATGGAGAAATGGCAGGCTTTGTTTCTTGTTATATAAGAGAGAAGCAAGGAAAAGCGGTATTTAAAAGTGATTATGTACGGGGGGAATACAGACGGAGAGGCATCTACCGTAAACTTTTTGAAACGAGATTGGACTATGTGAAAAATTCCAATGTGAGAAAGATTAAAGCTTCCTGTACGAAGATGTCTTTGGATTGCTTCTTATCTTACGGATTTAAAAAAACAGAAAGCAGATCAAGGAAATATACAGATGTTTTGATGTATGTAAATCACTAGATGAGCAGGAGGAACGAAATGATTACGCTGAAATTAACGGAAATCAGAAAGCTATTGAATGGAAGGTTGGTAAGCGGTTCTGAAAATATGGACATCCATGATGCAATTATATTTCATCAACATAAGTTAAAGAAGAGTCATACACTGGTCTTCATTGACAAAAGGAAGGCAATCAGTGAGAAAAAATGGAAGAGAATGATAAGAAATGCTCCATGTTCCATAATTACGGATTATGAACAAGATGCTGTAATCGGGGATGAGGGGTTGACTATCATTCAAGTAGGAAATGTAAGAGAGGCCTTTATGGAGTTTGTAAGTTACTACCGGAAGATATGCTCACTCCCGATTGTTGCCATCACAGGGACATGCGGAAAAACAACGACCCGGGAGATGCTCACTCATATTATGGAGGAGAATCATTCTGTCACTTCAACAGAATGGAATGATAACGCACCTCATAGATCTTTTGAATATCTGATGAAGATAAATGAAAGCACAGACGTCGGGATATTTGAAACAGGATTGGGCGGACCGGGTGACCTACGCTATCACTGTAAGGTTTATCAACCAGATATAGGGATCATTACCAACATCGGAAGTTATCATCTAGATCGTTGTAAGACCCCTGAAGGATATCTTGCAGCTAAAGCGGAAATGCTTGAAGGTCTGCAGAATAAAGGCACGCTACTCTTAAATGCTGATGATCAGAACATTTCTAAAATCAGCTTGGAGGAGTATAAAGGAACCGTTCATTATTTCAGTATCCATAAGCATTCCGACTTCAGGGGAACCTCTATATCCATCAGCGAAGAAGGAACTCGTTTCACCCTCCAGGCAAACGGGAAAGAATACCCTGCTTTTATCCCTGAAATCGGGGAGCATCACGTCTACAATGGATTGGCTGCTTTACGGGCAGCGATGGAACTGGGGGAAGATATTGAAACGGGGATTAGAAGGTTAAGTAGCTTTCAAAATATAGAGAGACATTTTGAACTGCGGAAAGGACTGAACGGTTCAACCATCATCGATGATACTTGGAACGTCAACCCTACCTCTTTAAGGGAAGCCATTAAAACACTTTCTATAATAGGAAAAGGTAAGAAACGGATGGCTCTTCTCGGGAATATCGAGAGGCTTGGAGAAGAATCAAAGGATGTACACAAGCAAATCGGAAAATACGTGGTGGAATGTGGAATTGATGTTCTGATCACGTATGGAAAGAAAGCGAAGTATTTGGCGGAGCAGGCAGCAAGGGAGAGTCAAGATATCATCGTGTATCCTTTTACCAGTATACAAGGGATGGAAAAAACAATATTGAATCATCTGGATGAACACACATACTTGCTGGTGAAGTGCCGGGCCGGCAGTAGACCCTTGATGAGATTAAGAAAACGCTTGATGGAATCTGAGTAAGAATGGAAAAGGTAGGGGTGAATGGTGAAAAGTTTACAGCTGAAGGAAGTAATAGAGGTGGTGGGAGGACGCTTGGTTCATGGTTCAAAGGATCTAGTGGTGAAAGATGCGATCATTTATCATCTCCATTCCATCATCCAGAGTCATACATTGGTCTTTTTGGATAGAAGGAAGACATTCAACTATGAAAAAGTAAAACATCTGGAACCTTTTGTCATCATTAGTGATGCCAGGAATGGCAAGGAGAAATATCAGGAAGCTTTTGCGGTGATTGAGGTTGGAAATATCAGAAAGGCCATATTTGCGTTTGCTGAATATTATAGGAGGTTATTCAGCATTCCCGTTATTGCCATTACTGGAACGGATGGTAAAACAACGACAAAGGACATGATTGTTCATATTTTAAAAAAACAGTATTCCGTTCAGTCCACTGTAAGAAGCAGAAATGCGCCAAGGAAGTCCTTCGAATACCTGATGGGAATCGATGAGGAAACAGACGTTGGTGTCTTCGAAACCGGCTTGGGGGCTCCCGGGAATCTTCGATATCATTGTGATATTTTCCAGCCTACCATCGGAATCATCACGAACATAGGAATCTTTCATTTGGATAAATGTAAAACATTGGAGAATTATATTTGGGCAAAGGGAGAAATCATTGAAGGTTTAAAGAATAAAGGGACTTTACTGGTAAATGGAGACGATGAAAATATAGCAACACTTCCATTAAAAGACTATAAAGGGAAGCTGGTTTCCTTTGGGAAGTCTGCTGGGGCAGATTTGAGAGCTACTGATATTAAAATGGATTCAAACCAAACCAAGTTCACGATGACATATGAAAATAAACAATATTCCGTGGTTCTGCCTTGTCTCGGTGAGCATCAGGCTTATAATGCAATGGCAGCGATCGGGGCTGTACTGGATGTGGGTGTGGATGTCACCAATGCCATCTACGCATTGCAATCGTTTAATGTACTCGAAAAACACTTACAAGTGAAACAGGGGATCAATGATTCTACCATCATTGATGATTCATGGAGTTTAACTCCCGGAGCATTAAAAGAAGCATTGAAAGTTCTGCAATCCGTTGCGTACGACCGGAAAAAGATCGTTTTGATAGGAAATATCGGCCGGTTGGGAGATCACACGACAAAAACTCATTTAGAAGTTGGGGAGATGATTTCGAAGCAAAACATAGATGTTCTCATTACCTATGGACATAACGCTAAAAGAGTCGCTGAAAGAGTAGCAGAAAAAAACATTCACATTCAAGTATACTCATATTTAAATATTCAAGACGTCTATCAAAAGGTCAGCTCATTATTATCACCTGATAGTTTATGTTTGTTTAAGTGTTCAAATACAGATAATGATCTAATGGAACTTAAAGAACATATTATCAAGAATGGTGAGATGGAAAGGAAGCAGCATGATGAACGATAACATTAGGACAGGAGTGAGACAATGAAACCTCTGCCACTGAAAGAATTGATAGGTGTGATGAACGGAGAGCTCGTATACGGGGATGAAAATTTCGTCGTGAAGGATGCAATGGTCTCACATTTACACAGAATAAAAGAGAAACATACGTTAATTTTTTTAAAGAAAAAGAAAGCCTTTCAGAATGATAAGGTCAAAAGATATTCGCCTTATGTCATCGTAACCGATAAAAGCGATGAAGAAATGAAGAATATAGAAGCTGCCGGTATGATAAGGGTCCAAAATGCAGATGATGCTTTCTGGGCTTTTACCCGGTATTACCGGCATTTATTTGAGCTGCCGATCGTCGCGGTTACAGGCACTTGTGGAAAAACCACTACCAAAGAAATGCTCTCCCACCTTTTATCCCCCACACATTCCATTCGATCTACCATCAGAAGCAGGAATGCCACCAGGAAATCCTTCCAATATCTCATGGGAATCGATGAAAATACAGATGCTGCCGTGTTTGAAACGGGTTTGAACGGTCCGGGCAATCTTCAATATCATTGCAAGGTGTTTCAGCCCACGATAGGAATCATTACGACGATCGGTGTCGATCATCTGGATAAGTGCAAGACGTTAGACGGATATATTAAAGCAAAATCCGAGATCGTATCAGGTGTCAGGAACGATGGCACTCTTATATTAAACAGCGAGGATGAAAATACAAAAAAAATATCCCTCACAGGTTTCACCGGCGATATCATTTATTGTGGAACAAGTGAAAGTGCTGATTATAAGGCAAGTGATATTGTTTACAAAAAAAACGGAATGTCATTTACCTTGCATCATAAAGAGAAGACTTACAGAACGTATTTTCCGGGCTTTGGTGAGCATCAGATTTATAATGCCCTTTTTGCTCTTGCAGCAGCCCATAAAATAGGCCTTAACCTTTCGAAGGCTATTATAAGAATGAGGACGTTTAAAAATCTGGAACGGCATCTCCAGGTTGAAGAAGGCATCAATGACTCTACGATCATCGATGATACGTGGAGCTCAAATCCAACATCAGTCGCAGCAGCCATTGAAGTACTGGAAACTCTGGGAAATAATAAAACAAATGCTTTGTTATTAGGTGATATTGCCTATTTAGGGAGTCATGTAAGGAAAATTTATCATGATTTAGGAAAATTAATTGCATCTACAAAAATCGATATCTTAATTGCAGTCGGGGAAAATACAAAGCATATAGCAAATCAGGCTAAAAAGTATGGGTTTAAAGGAAAAGTGTATACAACAGCTTCCACCGCCCTCGTAAAGGAGTATGTTGAAAGTCTGCTAGATGAAAAAACCGTTCTTTTAGTTAAGGGTTCTATGATGGATACAGAATTAATAGGGCTTGCAAGGTCTTTTAAAGTGAAGGAATAGACGATTAGGAATAAAGGCCTATCCGTTTACCCCTGTATGTATGACACAGCATCCTTGGCAATTATTACATCCATTATCGGGTGAAAATCAATGTTATACTTTCTGTGGATAATTATTAGAAAATTTCACTTTATTCACAGGAGGTAGAAACATGAAGAAATTAATGACAACAGCGGTTTGCACAGTTGCTTTGACGTTCAGCTCTGTGTCTATCCCGCTTGTGCAGCAAGCAAATGCAGCAACAGCTCCCCAACAAGCTGAGGTAGAGCAGAAAGCTGATAATATCATATCGACTGCAAAGAGTTTAATAGGCAAAGCGACATACGAAAGGTATGTTTATAATCCACCACATCAATTTGGATGCAGTGGATTCATTTACTATGCCTTCAAACAGAACGGTATCGACCTTGCAACAAGGGATACAAACGTACAGGCTCAATTAGGTGAGTATGTACCAAAGGATCAGCTTCAAAAGGGAGACATTGTTTTCTTTGACTCAAATCCGAATGATAATGATCCTGTGACTCATAATGGAATTTATATAGGCGATAACAAGATCATTCATATGGCAGACGAAGAGAATGATATTCTTATCTCAGACTTAGACGGAAAAGAATATTATCAGAAAAACTATAAAACAGCACGCCGTGTACTTCCTTCCTTTATGTTCGATCAAGCAACTTCATCAACTGGGGAAAAGGTAGTTGAAATTGCGGAAGGTTTAATTGGAAAAGCTTCCTATGGCACGCCTTATAATGAAGAAACCTTGACCTTCAATGGTGCAGGATTGACTTATTATTCGTTTAAGCAAGTAGGAATCGACCTTAAATCAAAAACAGCCAGTGAACAATCAAAACTGGGTGAACCGGTGAAACGTCAAGACCTTCAAAAAGGTGACCTTGTGTTCCTTTCAAATAATTCAAGTAATGGAAAGATTGTTCATGCAGGTGTTTATGCAGGCAATAATCAAATCGTACACGCTGCCGGTTCTCAATCAGGAATCAAGAAGAGCGTCATTCTAAACGGCTACTACGACGAACACTATGTTACAGCGCGCCGGGTGATTGATGTGAAAGCAGCTAATTCAGAAGATAATACTGACACGACAGAAACTGAAGCACCTTCAGTGGAAGCTCAGCCTGATGGACAGGCACCTTCTGCCCCTGAACCAGAGACTGATGTTCAACCTGCAGCACCTGAAGAAAAACCAGAGAACACTGAAGACAAGCCTGCTTCTGTCCAAAATAAAGGCACAGAAGTTTCAAGCCTGGCAGAAAATTTAATGGATAAAGCTCAGTATGGATATTCTTATGATGAAAGTACACTGAGCTTCAACAGTGCAGGACTTGCTTATTATGTATTTAAACAGAACGGAATCGATCTTCAGGATAAAACTGCAGCAGGTCAAGCGACAAAAGGCCAAAGCGTCAGCAAATCCCAATTGGAGAAAGGCGACTTAGTGTTCTTCTCGAATTCTTCAAGCAATGGGGAAATTGTTAACACCGCGATCTACGTAGGCAACAATGAAGTAATCATGTCTGCCGGCAAGAGCGTGGGCGTAGTTAAGCGAAACCTGGATAGAAGCTGGTATCAAGAAAATTACGTAACTGCCCGCAGAATCATTCAATAGTAAAAGCTTCGAAAAGTTTGTGTTCCATGAGCTTTTCCAGAGTCTAAGTCTAAAATGACCGGAGTCCTTTAAAGGATTTCGGTCATTTTTTTGTTTTTATTAATAGGAAAAATATGTATAAACACCGGTGATCTATGATACTATTAAAAATAATAATCCAACAGGAGGACAATCCATTGAGGGGTATTGGCGGTATTTTACTTAAATTCTTCTTATCAATCGCAGGCATTATTTTTATAGGCGGGCTTCCCGTTCTCCTTTCAGGCATCGGCCATCGCGAATTAAGGCTGCAGGCGTATTGGCAGTCCATTAAAGAAATCGTATTTGCCCTGCTTCACCCGGGGGATTTAACATATGTCATTATCGGTGGCCAAAAGGAACGCGACTTGTTTCCTTATTTATGGGAGCCGATCACCTACTCGTTACTCGTGCTGTTTTCTGCCTTTCTTCTGGCCAGCTTTTTAAGTATTCTCCTAACGATCCTCACCATGTTGTTTTCCCAAAAAAACCGGAATCGAATCAAGTTCATGTTTTATTTATTCGAATCTGTTCCGGATGTACTGGTTATCCTGAGTGCTCAATTACTTGTACTCACTCTATATAAACATACGGGGATATTGTTTTTTGAAATTGCTTCAGTTGATATGGAACGTGCCTTTCTTCTGCCGGTTCTGGTTTTGGCGATTCTGCCGACTGTTCAGCTGTTTCGGATGTCCATTCTTTCATTTGAGACCGAAGAAAGAAAAGACTATGTCACATTGGCACGATCCATTGGACTCGGGAAACTGGTGATTTTGACCTTTCATATTTTAAGGAATGCGGTTATCTCCGTGTTCTTTCAATCAAAAAAGACCATATGGTTTATGCTCTCTAATTTATTTGTGCTGGAACTGCTATTTAATATAGCCGGAATAACCCGCTTCTTAAAGTCGACGCTGCAGCCGGAAATGTTTACCATTTCGGTACTTTCCATTTTCATTCCTTTGTTTGTGTTCTATACAGTGGGAGAAATCGTTCTCTCAAAGAAAGCGAATAAGGGGGAGGAAATATAATATGAAGAAAAGTGTGTGGAAAAATCCATTATTCCTTATCGGATTTACGTTTATTACCCTCATGCTCCTGTCCAGTTTTATGTATTCGCTGGTGTGGGGGAATGAAGTGAGGAGATTGTATTTCATCAGTGTTGAAGGGAATGTCGTGGAAGCATCCCCGATTTCACCGAAATGGCTATTCCCCTTTGGAACCGACCCCCAGGGGCTTGATATGCTCGGTAAAATCATCATCGGAGCAAAGTACACGATTTTAACCGCATTAGTGATTGCCTTTCTACGTGTATTATTAGCGATCCCGATCGGACTCATTCTCGGGACATTTCTTGTGAAGTATAAGAAATACATCAATGGCTGGATCGATTCCTTCCATTACATCCCCTTAACGATTCTTGCTTATTTTTTGTTGGAACCGATTCTTTGGGAACCATTTGGCGGATTTCCTAATTCGATCGTTGAACGCTTCATCATTGAAATATTGATTTTGACTTTCCTTATTGTTCCCATATTGTCAGCTCTGTTTGGCAACGAAGTCTCTATGCTCTACAAACAGGAATTCATCATGAGTGCGAAAACACTTGGAGCGGGAAAATGGCGGATCATTTTCAAACATATTTTACCCGGAATGAAAGAAAAGCTTGTGATCGTATTTGGACAGCAATTCATGCAGACCCTGATCATCTTTATTCATTTAGGATTACTGACCCTGTTCCTCGGGGGGACCGATGTGGATTATCAAATGATTAAAGACCCTCCAAGATCCATCACCTACGAATGGTCGGGACTGATCGGGGACTCCTTCCGATACCTTCAAGGTGCACCGTGGGTTCCACTGACACCGATTCTTTTCTTTTCTGCCACAATGCTATCGGTTTCATTGATGATAGAGGGCTATGTCCAGGCAACGAGCGGACACTCTTATTATAAAAAGAAATTCAAAGCGGCTTATCGTCCCTTTAATGAAAGAAAAGAGTTACCGGTGCAGACTGACTTTGAAAAGGTAAAAATGTAGCAGGGATTGTACATAATAATAGATGAAGAAAACAAAAGAATATGGTAAACATTTCATGGTTGTTATAGGTTTGTATAAGGGAAATCCGGGGAATAAGTTTACACTGAGTAAACAATCTTAAATCACCATTAACATTTCTAGTATATATATCCACAAGATTGGGAAAGTATGGGTTGTTCACGAATCGTTCAAAAAGGGCAAAGCTTTGCCAGCCCAAGCTTTCTTCTCCTTTTCTTACGGAATGTCGAATTCCCATGAAATATTTTTGTTACGAATCACAACAAAATGTTATACACATGAAATTATTTTTTGTTATAATACTCGTTGTTGATTCAAATGAATTTACATTTGCTAAACAAATTCTTAATAAACTTTCAGTCATACATGTTTTAAATAAATACAATTTAAAAAGGTGATGAAGCATGAACTTCTTAAAAAGACAGTTTGAAGATACGCGTACTGGGAAGTTATCGTTCTTCTTTACAGTCGTTATACTATTTTGGATTAAGACTTATGCCGTATATTTAGCTGAATTTAACCTGGGAATACAAAATGCGCTTCAGCATTTTCTTTTATTTTTCAACCCATTAAGTTCAGCCCTATTATTCTTTGCCGTCGCATTATTCTGGAAAGGCAAAGGGCGATATATTGCGTTTATCGTTATTAACTTGCTAATGTCCTTCGTTCTATATGCGAACGTCGTGTACTACCGATTCTTTAATGACTTTATTACAGTACCTGTAATTTTACAGGCGAAAACGAATAACGGTCTCGGTGGCAGTGCTCTTGAATTAATCAGTCCGATTGATATTTTATATTTCTTAGATCTATTCATCATTATTGGATTAATGGTTCTAAAGAAAGTGAAGCCTCAGGAAAAATTGCGCTTCCGTTCAGTATTTGCGGTCATGACATCTGCGGTCCTTGTGTTCTTATTGAACTTAGGTTTAGCGAACATTGACCGTCCTGAACTATTGACTCGCAGTTTTGACCGTAACTATCTGGTGAAGTATCTTGGAACGCACAACTTTACGATTTATGATATTGTTCAAAACTCTAAAACGTCAGCTAAACGTGCTATGGCTGACAGTAATGAAGTTTCAGAAGTTGAAAATTACGTGAAAGCAAATAAAGTAGAACCAAACCCTGAATACTTTGGTAAAGCAAAAGGGAAAAACGTTATCTACATCTCCATGGAATCACTGCAAACATTCATGATTGGCAGAGAGTTAAATGGAGAGGAAGTTACACCATTCTTGAACTCTTTAGTGGATAATAAAGAAGCGATGTACTTCGATAACTTCTTCCATCAAACAGGTCAGGGGAAAACATCGGATTCTGAGTTTATTATTGAAAACTCGTTATTCCCTCTTCCTCAAGGTGCAGTATTCATGACACATGCCAACAACACGTATCAATCAGCTCCTTCGATTCTAAAGGGAGAAGGATATACGTCAGCGGTATTCCACGGTAACTACAAAACATTCTGGAACCGTTCTGAGATGTACCGTTCAATGGGGTATGACAAGTTCTTCGATGCAACGTATTATGATATGAGTAATCCGGAAGAGCAGCTTCCTTATGGATTAAAGGATAAGCCATTCTTTGAAGATTCCATTCCGATGCTGGAAAGTTTAAAACAACCGTTTTACACAAAATTCATTACGCTATCCAATCACTTCCCGTTTGACCGCCATGAGGAAGATGCTAATTTCCCTCAGGGTGAAACAGGTAACGGTGTAGTGGATCGATATTTCCAAACTTCTCATTACATGGATCAGGTGTTGGAAGACTTTGTGAATGATCTAAAAGAAAAAGGTTTATATGAAGATACGATGATCGTTCTTTATGGTGATCACTATGGAATTTCGGATAACCATAATAAAGCGATGTCCGAGGTATTAGGTAAAGAAGTGGGTAACTATGAAAGTGCTCAGCTTCAACGAGTACCATTGTTGATTCTTAACTCTGGCGCAGAAGGTGGAGTTAACCATACGTATGGTGGACAGATTGATCTTCGCCCTACGATTATGCACCTTCTTGGAGTGGAGACAAAAGATTATCTAAGCTTTGGTCAGGACCTGCTTTCTGAAGAGCGCAAGCAAATCGTACCTTTCCGTAATGGTGATGTCATTACAGATAAGTACTCTGAAATCAAAGGAGTCTGCTACGATAACGAAACAGGTCAACCTGTAGAAGAAGAAAGCAAAGCATGTGAAGAAGCAAGTAAGGAAGCGAACAAACGTCTGGAGCTTTCCGATAAAGTGGTTTATGAAGATCTACTTCGCTTCTATAAACCTGGAGGATATAAACCGATAGATCGCTCGGATTATCAGTATAATAATCCAAATCCAAAAAGCTCAGAAAATCCTGAAGCTTCACATGAAGAAAACCACGAATAAAATAAGTAACTATAAGCAAGCTCCATCCACTGAATTCGGTGAGATGGAGCTTGCTTTTTTTGTTGGTTGGGCTGATTGATGCTTCGAAGGATCTGGTTTTAACAGGCAAGTATGGGTCTGGATTTGGCAGAGAAATAATAGTTAAAATTCAACAGGCGAAATTGGGCCTGAATTTGACAGGCAAATAACCGTTGAGATTCAACAGGAAAATTAACCGAAAGAATTAACAGGTAAACAACTGATCGATTTTGAATGTTTCGTGATAGAAAATGATTACTTTTGATTAAAAATGATTGATTTTTGTAACCGTTCTCATTATAATGAAAGTAATAAGAAACGGAGAAAGTAGGAGAATGCTATGTTAACGGAGGAACGACATCGAATCATCTTAGATTTATTGAAGGAGAAAGATGCGATAAAAATCCAAGAGATTGTGGATGTTACGAACGCTTCTGAGTCAACGATCCGCCGGGACTTAACACAGCTCGAGCAAGAGAAATTCCTGAAACGTATCCACGGTGGGGCTGCGAGGCTTCAAGGGAAACTGAAGGAATTGAGCGTTTCTGAAAAATCATCCAAAAGCTTTCATGAAAAGCAATCCATCGGTCAATATGCTGCTTCCCTGGTAGAAGAGGGCGATTGCATCTTTTTGGACGCCGGTACGACGACCTTGAGTCTCATCGACTATCTTCCGCAAATGGATATTGTGGTTGTAACGAACGGGTTGACCCATGTGGACACACTCCTTCAAAAAGGCTTTAAAACGTATATGATCGGCGGATACGTAAAGCCGGTGACAAGAGCGATGATCGGAAGTGGAGCGGTTGAATCCTTACGCCAGTATCGATTTGATAAAGCATTTATGGGAGCCAACGGGGTTCATGCTCAATATGGGTTCACGACTCCGGATCCCGAAGAGGCCCAGGTAAAACGGATGGCGATTGAGTTATCGAGGGAAGCGATGTTTTTAACGGATGACTCCAAGTTTGGAGAAATCGCTTTTAGCAAAATTGTGGATCTCGATAAAGCCATGATTATTACGAACGCACTGGATGACGAACACGATACGGCAATGATGAAACAAACTACGATAAAGGTTGTGACACCATGATATATACCTTAACACTGAACCCTTCTGTCGATTACATTATGGAACTTGACTCCTTTCAAAAAGGCGGTCTAAACCGAAGTGAGAAAGAAAGTGCATTTCCCGGAGGCAAAGGAATCAATGTTTCCCGTGTTTTGCATGTGCTGAATGTAGAAAGCGTTGCTCTTGGATTTGCAGGAGGATTTACTGGTGAGTACATTAAACAATTTTTAAATAAAGAAAAGATAAAAACTGAATTTGTCGAAGTAGAAGAAGCTTCTCGGATTAACGTGAAGGTTAAGTCTGATGATGAAACGGAAATCAACGGTAGTGGACCATCGATTCGTGAGGCACATATACAGCAGTTACTCCGGCAAATATCATCATTAACAGAAGAAGACATGATCGTTCTGGCAGGGAGTATACCTGGATCGGTGCCTAAATCATTTTACCAGGAGATTGCTGAGCGATGTAAAGAACAAGGGACGAAAGTGATTATCGATGCCGAGAAGAGCTTGATTCAACCAGTTCTTTCTTTGAATCCCTTCCTGATCAAACCGAATCATCATGAACTGGGGGAGATGTTTGATGTGAAGATTGAGTCAGTGGATGATGCGATTCACTACGGAAAGAAGTTGAAGGATTACGGAGTCGAAAACGTGATGGTTTCCATGGCGGAAAAAGGTGCCCTCTTACTGACCGGTAAAGAAGTATTGTATTCTTCCGTACCAAGTGGAGAGTTGCAAAGCTCGGTGGGTGCAGGAGATTCTACCGTTGCCGGATTCCTTGCAGGACTAACTAGGGGCTGGAGCATTGAGGATGCATTCCGCTTAGGAACCTCGGCTGGATCTGCCACGGCTTATTCAATCGGTCTTTGCTCATCGAAAAAAGTGGAAAGCTTATTTGAAAAAATTCAGATTACGAAAAAATAGGGGGGAACAAACATGAGAATTACTGAATTATTGACGAAAGATACGATTCAGCTAAATATATCTTCTACATCCAAAAAGGGCGTTATTGATGAATTGGTATCCGTATTAGATAAAAGCGGTAACCTGGAGGACCCTAAAGAATTTAAGCAAGCGATTCTTAATCGCGAAGCTCAAAGTACGACGGGTATTGGGGAAGGGATCGCCATTCCCCACGCGAAAACATCGGCAGTCAAAGCACCTGCGATTGCATTCGGCAAATCAGCAGAAGGAGTAGACTATGAATCCCTCGATGGAACTCCTGCTCATTTGTTCTTCATGATTGCAGCAACAGAAGGTGCCAATCAAACACATTTAGAAGCGTTAAGCCGTCTTTCTTCTATGCTGATGGACTCCGGGGTCCGCAAAGCGTTAGTGAATGCTTCATCAAAAGAAGAAGTTTTGGAGATTATTAATGTTCATGATCAAGAGGACGAGGAAGAGATTCCTGCTGAAACTTCAACAAACGAAGGAAAGGTCCTGGCTGTAACGGCATGTCCTACAGGGATTGCTCATACGTATATGGCAGCAGATGCTCTGAAAGCCAAAGCAAAAGAAATTGGTGTGAAACTGAAAGTAGAGACGAATGGTTCTGGTGGAGCAAAGAACGTCTTAACTTCAGAAGAAATTGAAAACGCTGTAGCTATAATTGTAGCTGCCGATACGAAAGTGGAAATGAATCGTTTTAAAGGAAAGCCTGTGATTGAAGTTCCTGTGGCTGAAGCGATTAGACGTCCTGAAGAACTATTGAATCAGGCTATGAAACAAGATGCGCCCATATATAAAGGTAGAGAGCAATCTGGTGGGACTCATGCTGGTCCTGAGAAGAAACAAAAGTCAGGCTTTTACAAGCATCTGATGAATGGTGTTTCCAACATGCTTCCATTCGTTGTAGGTGGAGGGATCCTGATTGCGATCTCGTTCTTATTCGGCATTCAGTCTGCGAATCCTGATTCTCCTGAGTACAATGAATTTGCAGCCATGCTAATGAAAATCGGGGGAGACAATGCCTTCTACTTAATGGTTCCTGTCTTAGCAGGATTCATCGCCATGAGTATAGCCGATCGACCTGGATTTGCACCCGGTATGATTGGCGGGTTGATTGCTGCAACGGGTCAAAGCGGGTTCTTAGGTGGAATCATTGCCGGTTTCTTAGCAGGTTATGTAGTTCTCGGAATCAAGCGTTTAACAAACAATTTCCCTCCTTCATTGGAAGGGATCAAACCGGTATTGATCTATCCGTTGCTGGGAATTTTCATTACTGGATTCATCATGCTTCAATTCCTGGTGGAGCCTCTAAGTGCAGTCAACACGGGTATTCAAAACTGGTTGGATGGATTAGGGACAGGGAACCTGATTTTACTCGGACTTGTTCTTGGTGGAATGATGGCAGTCGACATGGGAGGTCCGATCAACAAAGCGGCCTTTACATTCGGGATTGCCATGATTGAAGGAGGAAACCTTGCTCCCCATGCGGCTATTATGGCGGGTGGAATGGTACCGCCACTGGGGCTGGCCCTGGCAACGACAATATTTAAGAAGAAGTTCAATGATAATGAGCGAAAAGCGGGTATCGCGGCTTACTTTATGGGAGCATCCTTTATTACAGAAGGAGCGATTCCGTTTGCAGCAGGCGATCCATTCCGGGTCATCCCTTCTATTGTGACAGGTTCAGCGGTTGCAGGAGCGTTAGCGATGTTCTTTGGGATTGGTTTGCCTGCCCCACACGGTGGATTATTCGTATTCCCGGTAGTAGAAGGGAATCCATTCTTGTATCTGTTAGCAGTACTGATTGGTTCTGTCATTACAGCTGTGATGGTTGGGTTATTAAAGAAGCCGATTAAATGATTCATGAAAGAACCAGGTGATCTCCACCTGGTTTTTTTGTTTTTTGCGTTTTAAAAGGTTCATTCCAGGTAAAAAGTATAGGTAGATGATGGAGAGGGGAAAGGCTATGGAGATGATAGAATTTCTGGAGATTCCAGATGAGTTTTACACTGCTCTTATTCGTATTATGTTAATCGTTCTACTGAGCGGCTTAATTGGTATAGAGAGGGAATTTAAAAATCACCCGGCTGGTTTACGCACTCATATTCTTGTAGGTGTCGGCTCCTGTTTATTGATGCTTGTTTCCTTATATGGGTTTGAACCGTTTTTAGACGAACACCCTCAATTAGTAGGTTTTGATCCAAGTCGGATTCCCTCCTATGTCATTTCCGGAATCGGCTTTCTTGGTGCGGGAACGATTATGGTCCATGGAGGCGTGACGGTTAGAGGTTTAACCACTGCCGCCAGTATTTGGGTTGTTGCTGGCTTAGGGTTGGTAGTAGGGATTGGGATGTACTATCTGGCCATTTTTACAACCCTGGTGATTGTGATAACATTATTTTTCTTGAACAACCTGGAAAGTTTTTATAAGGAAAAAGTGAAGCATAAGAAGCTCTTACTCCTCAGTCTGGTCGTGCAAAAAGGAAAGGGAAATATCACGTCAATAAATGATGCCCTTCATGATCATGGAATTGAGATCACTCAGTACCAGATTGAAGAAGGGGATGAAATGGAGGGGGTGGAGGCCTTTAAATACTCCCTTCTTATACTAACTCCAAGTGCCCTTCAGTTTAATGAAGTGTTGGAAGTTGTCCAAGATTTAGAATGTGTGAAAAAGTTCCAGCTTCACAAAAAATAAAAAGGAACGAGGGTGTTCATCCATCCTCATTCCTCAACTTCTATAAACTTTCAATTTCAACATCTTTTATCCCTTCTATTTCTGAAATCGTATAGTATATGTCTACCGTCTTTTTTCTGAAGTCCACAATGATTTTCAATTCCAAGAGGTGCTGCTGATTCTTTAAGTCTTTAATCCGGATATTTTCAATAGATATTTCTTCAGCTTTAATTCGTTCAATAATTGATTTGATCTCTTTTTTCTCCAAGAGCGTAGCACGCAGGGACAGCTCTTTTTCCCGCAATCGTTTCGGACCTAAATACGTAATGATAATAGGCACCACTTCAACAGAGACAATCAAGAGAATCACACCTGCCGTAGCTTCCATATAGAAGCCCGCTCCAACAGCAATCCCGATCCCGGCCGCTCCCCAGATCATAGCTGCTGTCGTTAACCCGGAAATGCTGTCATTCCCTCTTCGTAAAATGACACCTGCCCCCAAGAAACCAATCCCTGAAACAATCTGAGCTGCCAGTCGCAAAGGGTCCATCGTGATATTCACTTTATCCGATCCTTCAGAAATATAAGCAGATTCAATAGAGACAATCGTTAATAAACAGCTCACGATACATATAACGAGAGACGTCTTTAAACCTACAGGCTTTCTCTTTAATTCTCTCTCCAGCCCTATAATCAACCCCAATACCGCAGATACACCCAGCTTTATCATGAATGTCGTATCTAATAGTTCCATCGGGCCCCCTCCAGTTCTACATTTATCCCTGAAAATTCATGTAGTAATTTAACCCTGCTGATTATAAAATAGGAGCAACGAATACATATCAGGAGGTTTGTCATGTCAGACACAAAGGTTAATCCGTATCTATTACTCGCAATCGGAGTCATCTCCGTATCAACCTCTGCCATCCTGGTAAAAGTATCGAGTGCACCAGCAGGTGTATTGGCCTTTTACCGGTTGTTTTTCACAGTTCTATTAATGTCCCCTGTATTTTTCTTAAAGTATGTGAAGGAACTGAAAGTTATTACTCTAAGAGATTGGATGTTTTCAATTTTAGCAGGGGTCTTTCTGGCCTTTCACTTCATACTCTGGTTTGAATCCTTGAATTATACTTCTGTTGCCAGTTCTACGGTCCTCGTCACATTGCAGCCATTATTCGCTTTTATCGGGGCTTACTTGTTCTTTCAGGAGAAATTAACCGGGAGAGCCATCATCTCGGCGGTTTTAGCTGTCAGTGGGAGTATCATCATAAGCTGGGGAGATTTTAAAATAAGCGGAAGTGCGCTATGGGGAGATGTATTAGCCTTGATGGCGTGCGCTCTTGTAACAGGATACCTGTTGTTCGGGCAGACGATAAGAAAACGGCTATCCCTCATTACCTACACGTATTTGGTCTATGCGATCAGCTCAGTCGTTTTATTCTTATATGTCATGATGCGTTCCGAAAGCCTTGGGCCATATCCGAAAGAGGATTGGGTCTACTTTCTATTGCTTGCCGTTATCCCGACACTATTGGGACATTCATTATTCAATTGGTCCCTGAAGTGGCTAAGCACCTCAACCATCTCCATGGCCATCCTCTTTGAACCGATCGGCGCTTCAATCCTTGCTTATTGGCTCTTAGCTGAAAAAGTGATGATGACTCAAGTGGTCGGCGGTCTTGTCATTATCATAGGCGTTACCTTCTTCTTAATAGAAGAAAGGAAATTAAAAAAGATGGTCCTAAAAGTCAACGAGGTGAAAAAGAATGAAGAACTTCCGCTTTAGAAAAGCAAACCTGCAAGACTCATCGGGGTTAGCATACGTACACGTCCATAGCTGGAGAACGACGTACGAAGGAATCGTATCACCCGAATATCTTCAGTCATTATCAATAGAAGAAAGAGAACAAAAGTGGGTACAAATCCTTTCCGGATCTCATCATACGTATGTATGTGAAGTGGATGATGGGAAAATCGTCGGCTTTGTTTCATTTGGGAAAGAGCGTTCAGGGGAGTACGAAGGGGAATTATATGCTATTTATCTTCTAGAAGAATATCAAGGTAAAGGCATCGGGAAAGAGCTCTTCGGAATTGCCGCTACCGGTCTTAAAAAACAAGGATACAACTCTATGTGGATATGGGTGTTGAAAGAGAATCCATCGAAACATTTCTATTATGCCTTAAAGCCTACACTCATTAAGGAAGAGATATTAACGATTGGCGGTGAGTCGCACCAGGAAGAAGGGTTGCTGCTGGAACTGCATTGAAAAGGAGTAAAGGAGCGTTCATTTCGCTCCTTTACTCCTTTATTAATTTGCTCTAGACTAAACGTTAACAGATCCTTTCACTCAAGAAAATACGTATGTAAAACCAGAAAACACAAACGCCATAACGACTGAAAAGATGAAGGTCATTCCCCTTACAGGTGTAGTGCTTTCGCTTATCTTAAGAGCTTGTACATATGAATACGCAAACAGATATACAGCCATGATGAATGATAGAGATAATGCAACGTTGGTGAGCATGAATAAAAGGTCTCCTTTCAGGAATGCGTAGTATTAATGTATATGGAGGTTTGCTGTTAAACAGAACAACAGAAGTGATTGATTAAGTTTTTAAAGTTTTCCTTAAAAATATATTGCAATAACATTAACAGCGTGTTATATTTATAAACGTCGCTGATACAGCAAACAACATTTCGGAAAAATAAATGAAAAAGTTGTTGACGCGGTAATGGAAGATATGTTATATTAATAAAGTCGCTTCAGAGCGGAGCGGACAAACCTTGAACCTTGAAAACTGAACAAAACAAGACAATACGTCAACGTTAATTCTAGATTTATTTTTAAAGAGCTATTCAAACTTTTATCGGAGAGTTTGATCCTGGCTCAGGACGAACGCTGGCGGCGTGCCTAATACATGCAAGTCGAGCGGATTGATGGGAGCTTGCTCCCATCAGTCAGCGGCGGACGGGTGAGTAACACGTGGGTAACCTGCCTGTAAGACTGGGATAACTCCGGGAAACCGGGGCTAATACCGGATAACTCATTTCCTCGCATGAGGAAATGTTGAAAGGTGGCTTTTAGCTATCACTTACAGATGGACCCGCGGCGCATTAGCTAGTTGGTGAGGTAATGGCTCACCAAGGCGACGATGCGTAGCCGACCTGAGAGGGTGATCGGCCACACTGGGACTGAGACACGGCCCAGACTCCTACGGGAGGCAGCAGTAGGGAATCTTCCGCAATGGACGAAAGTCTGACGGAGCAACGCCGCGTGAGTGATGAAGGTTTTCGGATCGTAAAGCTCTGTTGTTAGGGAAGAACAAGTACCGTTCGAATAGGGCGGTACCTTGACGGTACCTAACCAGAAAGCCACGGCTAACTACGTGCCAGCAGCCGCGGTAATACGTAGGTGGCAAGCGTTGTCCGGAATTATTGGGCGTAAAGCGCGCGCAGGTGGTTTCTTAAGTCTGATGTGAAAGCCCACGGCTCAACCGTGGAGGGTCATTGGAAACTGGGG